>WLDR01000039.1 GCA_009704705.1 Actinomycetota bacterium
AACATCGTGTCGGCGACCGAACGCGTGAAGGCGTACTGGGTGTCGGTGTCGATGTTCATCTTGATGACGCCGTTGGCAACCGCTTCGGCGATCTCATCGTCGGTCGAGCCCGAGCCGCCGTGAAAGACGAGGTCGAAGGGCTTGTCACCGGTGCCGAACTTGGCGGCAACCGCATCCTGCAGCTCTTTCAACAGTTCGGGCTTCAGTTTGACGTTGCCGGGCTTGTAAACGCCGTGCACGTTTCCGAACGTCATGGCAGCCATGTAGCGACCGTTTTCACCCAAGCCCAGTGCTTCCACAGTGGCGAGAGCGTCTTCGGCGGTCGTGTACAGGTTTTCGTTGATGTCGTGACTGACGCCATCTTCTTCACCGCCGACAACACCGATTTCAACCTCGAGAATCGCGTTGATCGACTTGGTCAGGGCGAGCATTTCTTTTGCGATCTCAAGGTTTTCCTTGAGCGGCACTGCCGAGCCGTCCCACATGTGCGACTGGAAGATCGGGTTGCGGCCGGCCTTGACCTCTTCTTGGCTGGCGGCGATGAGCGGGCGAACGAAGTCGTCGAGCGCGTTCTTCGGGCAGTGGTCGGTGTGCAGGGCAACCGTGATGGGGTAGCTCTTCGCCACCTCGTGCGCGAACTTCGCGAACGCCAGTGCGCCGGTAGCACGCGCTTTTACGGTGTGTCCGGCAAAGTAGTCAGCGCCACCGGTGGTCACCTGAATGATGCCGTCGGAACCTGCCTCGGTGAGACCCTGCAGCACGGCGTTGAGCGTCTGCGAGCTCGAAACGTTGAAGGCCGGGTACGCGAATCCGCGCTCCTTAGCGTTGTCGAGCATCTGTGCGTACTGGTCCGGTGTTGCGACGGGCATGTGATGCTCCTTGGCCGACTCCGCACTTCCGGTGCGAAGAAAAGTGGATGCGCGTTCACGCGCGAGACTCTTCCAGCATAGTTGCGCGCGAGTAGGGTGAACTCGTGAGCAAAGACGCGTATCGCCCCAGTGAGCACCCCGACCGCAACCTCGCGATGGAGCTCGTTCGAGCCACCGAAGCGGCCGCGATTAGCGCCTACCCGTTCATCGGCAAGGGCGACAAGAACGCCGCCGATGGTGCCGCGGTGGATGCCATGCGCGCCTTCCTCGCCACGGTCGACTTCGACGGCGTCATCGTTATTGGCGAGGGCGAAAAGGACGACGCCCCCATGCTCTTCAACGGCGAACGCGTCGGCAACGGCAATGGCCCGCAGTGTGACATCGCGGTCGACCCCATCGACGGCACGAGCCTCACGGGCGCCGGTCGCCAAAACGCGATTTCGGTCATCGCGGTGTCCGACCGCGGATCGATGCTCGACGCATCCAGCGTGTTCTACATGGACAAAATCGTTGCCGGCATTGAGGCGCGCGGCGTTGTGGACATTCGCAAGCCGATTGGCGAGAACATCCGGGCGCTCGCAAAGGCGAAGGGCAAGGATGTCTCGGAGATGAGCATCGCCGTGCTCGACCGACCTCGCCATGAAGATCTGATTCGTCAGATTCGCGAGTCGGGCGCGGGCACGCGCCTGCTGCTCGACGGCGATGTTGCCGGTGGCATCAACGCGGCGCGCTACGAATCGCGAATCGACATGTGTGTTGGCATCGGCGGCAGCCCCGAAGGCATCGTTACGGCCTGTGCAATCAAGGCGCTCGACGGATTCATTCAGGGGATTCTCGCTCCGAAGGATGACGCCGAACGGCAAAAGGGCATCGACGCCGGGCTGAAGATGGATTACGTCTACGAGGCCAACGAGCTCGTTGCCAGCGACAACACGTTCTTCGTGGCAACCGGCGTGACCGACGGCGCGCTCGTCGACGGTGTGCGTCGCAAGGGGCCAATCATTCGCACCGACTCGGTTGTGCTGCGTTCGCGTTCGGGCACGATTCGTCGCGTGCAGGCCGACTACCGGGCGGATCGCTGGGGGTACTAGAGGTCGCTCGTGGCCGCTAGTCGCCGAGCGCTTGCGATATTCCAAAATAGCGATACCTTGTCGATATCGTGATTTGACGATATCCTTCTCGTATCGTGAAATTGGGATAGGAGTCGGCATGTCAAAACACACGGTTAGATTGCGAACGTCTGGTGATATCGGCCTGGCACTCGCTCAGTCGCGCATGGCCCGGGGCCTCACCCAGCAGGACCTTGCGACCCAACTTGACATGCCTCAGTCGACCGTAAGCGAGATCGAAAGCGGAAAGTCGACCATCTTCTTGCGTCACGTGCTCGAGATGGCACGTGCCACTGGGCTGAACATCTCGGCCGAGTGGGATGCGTCGGGCGACCAGGAATCGAACGATGCGTCTCGCCATTGAGCTCTACGGGCAACGGATTGGCGCGCTCGAGGGAGATGCGCGCACCTTCGATGTGACGGTCGTAGCAGAGGCGATCGAGCACTTCGGCATGAACTCGACGGTACTCTCGGTCGCCATACCGTTGTCGCCTCACCTGCGACGCGATCACGCGAGTCGACGACGAAACTGGTTTGCCGAGTTGTTGCCCGAAGGCGACCAATACGAATTCATGCTGGCGCAGTCGGGACTCCGTGCAGGTGACACGCTTGGCTTTCTCGCCCACTATGGGCGCGATATTGCCGGTGCCGTGCAGTTATGGAATCTCGACGACCCGACCGAGCCCCGCACACCCGAATTGCGTGCGGTGAATGATGTCCAGATTCGCGAACTACTCACCAGTCCGATGATGACCCCGCTCGCGAACGCGCCCCGCGAAGGTCGCACCTCCCTTGGCGGCGTTCAACCGAAGATTGTGCTCGTGCGTACGACAACGGGGTGGGCGCAGGCGCTCGGGGGTTGGCCGAGCACGCACATCCTGAAACCTGAATTGCAGGATGTTCGAGCGCACATCATTTACGACGAGGAATACGGTTCTCGTCTCGCACGCGAGGTCGGCCTCGCCGCGTTCGACACTCGCATCGAGACGTTCGACGGTCAGCGCGCGCTCGTCATCGAGCGATTCGATCGAGCCGACGGCGTACGTATCCATCAGGAGGATTTCAGTCAGGCGCTTGGGGCATCGCGCATCGAAAAGTATCAGGAATTCGGCGGGGTGACGAGTTTGGCGCGCATCGCGCGCGTGCTCGCGACGCACACCTCGGTCAGTGAGTTGCGCCGGTTCGCCCGAATGGTCGTGTTCGGAATGGTCATCAACAACCTCGACATGCACGCGAAGAACATCGGTCTTCTGCATCAGGAATCGGGAGAGGTCACGCTCGCACCCGCCTATGACAACGTGCCGTTTGTGCGGGGCGAGGCTGGTGGATCTGATGGTCGATTGGCGCTCGCAGTGAACGGCAGCTACGAATCCGATACCGTCACACGAGGCGACCTTGTGGCGGAGATTTCATCGTGGGGTGTTTCTCGAGTTGAGCCGCTCGTCGACGACATGCTCGATTCGGTGCGAGCTGCGGTCGAAAGTCAACGTCCGGGGCAGGATGCGCATCCGCAGATCTTCGACACGATTGGGTATCGTCTGCGGCAGTTAACGCGCTAGCTCGCGGGTCGGCCCGCGGGCATCCGCAGATCGTCTTCGACATGTGCTTCGCGGGCGAGCACGACCGCGCAGAAGATGAGCAGGAGCGACTTGGCCGCGAGGGCGATATGCCAAATGGCTTTAGGGTCCGGCGCCATGTTCTGGCGCCGGAATATAACAACCAAAACAAGAAATCCTCGTATCTCAGTCCTGGGCGTGTCGCTTCTGCCCGGCGTACTAATCTCTGCTCAAATTGCTATCGAATAAATTTTCGAATAACCGATTGGAGCAAGATGGAACCAGATCCCTATTCAGCCGACGAAGAGTGGTTCGTGCGAAAGGAAATTGTACGGCGCATAATCCGTGGCACATTTGACTGGCAACCTAAAGCAGAAGCGTACGAGACAGTCAACAGGATTCCTGTTCTGCCCTTCGTGTCTTCAGTGTCTTTGCCCAGTGAAAGTCGCCCGTTCGACAATCTTCGAGATGCCACGCCGGGCACGCTCGCGAATTTTCTCGTTGAGGACTCAAAGCTGCTCCGATTCTTGGACGGACCAGGGAAGTACGTCGATGCATTCAGTCGTTGCTGGGGTGTGACGAGCCCTGATTTTTCCGTCATGTCGCAGCAAGAACCTTTCCTTCGCGTGCTCTCAACGTGGCTCAACCGAAATGTCGGGTTGGTGTGGTCGCAATGCGGCATAACGGTAATTCCCCATGTGCGCTGGGCAAATTCGATGGATTATGACCACTGTTTTGCTGGGATTACTCCCGGTTCTGTGGTTTCAATCTCCAACTATGGACTGTGGCGCAACCACGAATTGCGTGAGGGATTTGTCCTCGGCCTCCCACATCTTGTCGAGAGAATTCAGCCGTCCGTCGTCGTGCTCTTTGGGAGTGACAATAAGTTGGTTCGCAGAGCCCTCGGCGCTAGCACCGAAGTTCTACCGATGAAGACAAATCCTCACTTTGCCAAGTTGGCGTCCTAGTTTGGGATCCAAGTCTGGTGGCAGTCGATCGACGCCGTCCAACAGCACCGAACGGCTAGCCGCAAACCTAAACAAATTGAAAAATGATGTTCCGTTGACCCCGGGTGGCTACTTTGGCTCCAAGGGGAACGGCGCCCGACTCATCTCGTCGACCAATCCCCAGAAAGCCGCCTCGGATTTTTGGAATAAGGCTCGCGTCGGAGGCATCGAGGTAAAAATTGCAGAAGGCGTCACCGGCGCGCTCTTTGCAGATAACTCGATGATTGTTTTCAGGCCACAATCGTCGGTCAAAGACAGCCCGGTCATCGAATTCAACCTGAAGAATAGCCACAGCGGGGTGGCCCCAAAATTCAAAATCCATTTTGTAAAGAAATAGAGGCAGTTAATTGACTCAGATCACGCAATTTACCGACGAACCGTCGCTGAAACTCGCAAATAAATGTGTTGGATTGCGTTTTTCCTTTGTGACGGGCCACGTGTTGCCCGAATTTGCCAATCACCTCGCAGGAATTGGGAATATCAGGCTTGACTTTGATGGGTTAGAGCTAAGCGTCAAACTCGAGCCCTGCGAGCTCGATTTCAGAGGTTATCCGGATGATTATGGGCAAATCTCGATAGACATTGAGACGCCCAAGACAGCTGATTCGGGCCTTCTCCTCCATAAGAATTATCGTTTCAAGAACCAAGACACGGAGCAAGTGTTCGTTATTCGAGAATCGACAAGGTTCACACACTTTGGCGAGCCCAAATGGGAATTTAATAGCGATATTGGCTTTGTTTTTGAACTTTCGGAAGGATGTGTCGGAGTCTATAAGGCTGGCTACCAAGGCAGTCAACTGGAGGTGGCACTTGCCTCGACGCTGGCAATGTTGGATATTCCGGACAGACACGCGAATTGGACGTTTTCTGATGAGCTCGGCGATCACTACGAGTTCACGCGCGAGTTCATCCCGATTGATGAGTTACTCAAGGGTGCCAAGGACTAAGAAGACCCGACGTGTCGTTGCAGGCGGGTGGCGTCAGATCGTGGATGGAGCGGGCATCCGCAGATCGTCTTCGACATGTGCTTCGCGGGCGAGCACGACCGCGCAGAAGATGAGCAGGAGAGACTTGGCCGCGAGGGCGATGAGCACCCACGTCCATCCACCGGTCGCTTCGTGAAGGATGCCCACACCCAAGGGTCCGAGAATCGCGAGTCCGTAGCCGAGCACCTGTGAGAAGCCACTCAGGCTGAGCGACACCTCAGGTGATCGCGTGCGCAGGTTGATCAGCGCCATCGACAGCGGGAACAGCATGGGCGATACGCCCAAGCAGGCCGCCCAGAGGATCGTTCCGACGCTGGGCGAAAGCAACAGTCCGCCGTAGCCGATCAACGCGAGCGCAATCGACACGAGAACGAACACGTACGTCTTCTTGAATCGAGCGACCATCCACGGCACGGTGAGCGACGAGATGAGCCCGCCGAGTGCGAAGACACCGGTGAGTGCGCCACTCGACGCGAGATCAACGCCAGCGAGGTCGACCATGATGGTCGGCAGCCACGCAAACATCGCATACGCATCGACCGTGACGATGGCGAGCATCAGGGCAATGGCCACACCCGTCGGTGACTTCCACACCGGGAAGCGAGTGATGCGCGTTCGGGGCGAGTTCGCCGCATGGGCTGCTGCGGCCCGAGCGGCGGGTGAGCGCACCTCGATGAGCCACGGGACAATCGCCGTCAACGCAATGACCGCCCAGAGCGTGAGATTGGAGCGCCAGCCAAACGCCTCGCTCACCGGAACCGACGTGAAAGCCGGAATGGCCTGGAAGATCATCAGCGTCGACATGTAGATAGTGGTCATTAAACCGATGCGATCGGGAAAGAACTTCTTCACAATCGGTGACATGACGACGTTGGCGAGCCCCGTGCCAAACGCCGCGATGAGCGTGCCGGCGCTCAGCAGTTGCCAGTTGAACGACAAGATTCTCACGAGTTGGCCGGCGAGCATCAGGCCGAGCGCCAGCAGCATCGTTGGCTCGAGGCCGAGTCGACCCGACACGCGCGGAGCGACCAGTGCGACAATCGCAAAGGCCAGTGGCAGCGTCGTACCCAGAACCGAGACGGCCAGCGTCGGCACCGGAAAGTCTTGATTGATCAACGGGATGATCGGACTCGTCATCGCGTTGAGCGTGCGTAGGTTGACCGCCACGAGCAAGATGCCCACCAGGGCAAGCGCTCGCCCATGCCAGAGCGGCCGAACCGTGGGCGTTAGTGCGGTCATCATGCACCCTTAGTTGGGGTTGGCGATTGCGCACGGTGCACGGCCAATTCGTCGTCAATCATGCGGTTGCGACCGAGCACTATGCCACCAACGAAGGCAGGAATCGTCACGATAGTCAAGAAAATGAGCACACCGTGCCAGTCGCCCTGCACTTCATGAAGCACTCCAACGACGATGGGGCCGATCCCGGCAAAGAGATAGGCGCCGACTTGGGCGAATCCGCTGACCGTCATTGAGGTTGCGGTTGTGCGACTGCGCAGGTTGATGAGCACGAGCGACAGTGGGAACAACAGTCCACCGAAACCGAGGATCGTGCCCCACACCCAGGTGCCGTTGGCCGGTGCGATCAAGAACCCGAGCCAGCCAATCATGAAGAACGCGGTGCCGAGGTGGACGAGCCGATCGGCTCGCTTCATTCGGCTGGCGAGAATCGGAATGATGAGAGCGGGAGGCAGGCCGGTCACGCCATAAACGGCGAGCATGAGGGCGCTGCCGGAGGTGTCGAGACCGGCGACATCCGGCATCATGATTGCCAACCAGGCGTAGGAGACATAACCGTTGATCGACGAAACTGCAAGAACGAGTGTGATGGCCCACGCGGTGGGTGAGCGCCACACCGGCACGTGCGACTGAGTGGGGTCGGCGATGAGGTCGGCTGTGTTGGTGCCGCCCGGGGACTGACGTGCGTTTCGCAACTCGACCACCCACGGGATCACAGCAACCGCTGCCGTGCACACCCAGACGACAAGACTCATGCGCCAGCCGACCGATTCGCTCATCGGCACGCCAATGAGGGCCGGCACCGTGGCGCTCACGCTCATCAGCGTCATGTACATCGCGGTCATCAGGCCGATACGGTCGGGAAAGTACTTCTTGATCGCGGGTGGCAAGAGCACGTTGCCCATACCCGTGCCAATCAGCGACAGCGCGGCGCCGAGCATCAAGAACCAGTGGTTGGGTGCGGCCGTGCGCAAAATGTGCCCCAACACAATGAGCGCGATCGCGAGGAGTAACGCGGCTTCGATACCCAGACGGCGACCGATTCGAGGCGTGACCAGCGCGGCCAGCGCGAACGAGAACGGCGCAATCGTGCCGATGATGCCGACAACCAGCGGCGACACATCGAAACTCTCCCGTATATATGGGTATATCGACGAGAGCAGGTTTGTTGAGGCGCGCAGGTTGAGGGCAACAACCAGGATGCCGATGAGCGCCAGGGCTCGGCCGTGCCACAGCGGTCGCAGTTGGGGGAGTCGTTGCGCATCCATCGGTCTTATCTTGCCCGAGTGGCGCGCACCCACATTTCACATGTCCTCCCACGACCGCGACCGGTGGGGCAAGATAATGAGAAGCCGTCAAGTCATAAGGAACGAGAGACGATGCCCCGGTTACCTGCGCGCACTCGCCTGATTACCCCACAGTGGACGGTGAGTGCGATTCTGTGGATCTGCGTGCTCAGCACAATGGCAGGATTTCAAGCATGGCGCGGCGCGTTCGTCGACGCCGCCCTGTTCTTTCTGATAGCGGGGATGCTCATCGTCGACCGGCTCACCGGTGGGCGCATCCGGCTGATCAACAGGCCAATGGATTCCCCGCGGTGGGTTGTCGTTGCGATAACGGGCGCACTTGGCATCATTCTGGTTGTGGCGCCGCGGCATGGCTGGGTCGACCTCGTCACGATGGTGTTGATTGGTGTGACGGTGCTCGTTTTGGCCTGGAACCCGCGCCCGAAATCCAACTTTCGCGGGGCGCGTGCAATCAAGCGCTCTGCTCTCGTGTGGTCTTTGTGGGCGGTGGCATTGTGCGCCTGGGAGGCGACGGCGTTCATCCTCTCGGTCACGACGCCCAACGGCGGTGCCAACTTTCCTACGATCTCGATACTTCTTGATCCGGTCGTTGAGTCAATCCCCGGGCGCATCCTGTTCGTTGGTCTGTGGCTTGCTGGCGGTTTGAGTTTGATCGGGTTCTTCAGAAGGCGAGGCAACTGATGCTGTGGTGGATCACGACGGCCGGCTACCTCGCGATTCTCGTGGCCATGGCACTCACCGAGGTTTTCGCTCGCTGGCGTCCGCATCGACTCGCGCCCCTTGCCGACATGCTCGATCACGTCATGCGACTGCGCACAACCCGGGTCGGAATCATTGCGGCCTGGTGGTGGCTCGGCTGGCACTTCACCTTCGCGGTGACGATTCAGGATGTGCTCTAGCTCTGGTCAAGCAGCGTCGCGATGTAGGTCGAGGTGACCTGCCAGTGCGCGCTCAATCTCTCTGAGCAACTTCTCGTCGACGACATCAACTCTCGGCCCAAAATCGATGCGCCTAATCGGCATGACCTTATCGACCATTGCGAAACTCAATCGAGAAATTTCGGGGCCACGAACCAAGAGCGGGATGCGGGTCGATTCCACTTCTCCACGATCGGTAGTAAGCGGAACAACGGTCACAGACTCGATCTGGATGTCGTCATTCTGAATCACGATGCCCGGGCGCGGTTTTGAGCCGTATCCATGACCGCGAATAATCCAGATTTCACCGCGCTTGATCAACTTGATTCTGGCGTCTTCGCGGAGCTTTGTTCTGTGAGATCAAGGCCGAGGAATGACCAGTCATCGTCAGACATGTCGGCCAAAGTCTCGTCGATGTGGCCGTCAATCCAGGCCTGCAGGTCTCCTTTCGCCTCGCCCACGACGTAAACGTCATCAGCAGGACGCGGCCCTTTGTAGTTGGGATTTGAGTAGTCAGGAACCCACACCTGAATGAGACGGTAGCCCGCGGCTTCCATTTCCTTCTTTTCTTGTGCAATCTTCATGCGCTTACTCATACCGGCAATTTTGGCACTGCTAACGGACATTCCCAAGGGGTGTGAGTTAAAGCTTTACCGCGCCTTGTGTGGAGACATCCGCCGGTAGACTCGACCCTCGTGGCTCTTACTATCGGCATCGTCGGCCTGCCCAACGTCGGCAAGTCCACCCTTTTCAACGCACTCACGAAGAACTCGGTGCTCGCAGCGAACTACCCGTTCGCCACGATCGAGCCGAACGTCGGCGTGGTCAACCTGCCAGATGCGCGGCTGAACGTGCTCGCTGAGATTTTCGCGAGCGAGCGCATCCTGCCCGCTGCCGTGTCGTTCGTCGACATCGCCGGCATCGTCAAGGGCGCGAGTGAGGGTGAGGGGTTGGGCAACCAGTTCCTCGCGAACATTCGCGAGGCGGATGCGATCGCCCAGGTCGTTCGCGGATTCGCCGACCCCGATGTGGTGCACGTCGATGGAGCGGTCAACCCGAAGAGCGACATGGAGACCATCAACACCGAGCTGATTCTGGCCGACCTGCAGACCATCGAGAAGGCGCACGCGCGCATCGAAAAAGAGGTCAAGGCGAAGAAGACCGAGCCCGCCGTTCTCGAAGCACTCGAAGAAGCTCGTGCCGTACTCGATTCCGGCACGCCTCTGTCGGCGAGCAAGGTCGACATCGCGCTCATCCGCGAACTCGGTCTGCTGACGGCAAAGCCGTTCCTTTATGTCTTCAACGTTGACGAAGCGGTGCTGATGGATGCGGGCAAGCGCGCCGAGCTTGAAGCTCTCGTTGCTCCCGCCAAGGCCGTGTTGCTCGACGCCAAGCTCGAGAGTGAACTCATCGATCTCTCGGCCGAAGACGCGGCGGAACTTCTGGCCTCAACGGGTCAGCCCGAGTCGGGCCTCGACCAGCTCGCACGCATCGGTTTCGACACGCTCGGCTTGCAGACGTACCTCACGGCTGGGCCGAAAGAGTCGCGCGCCTGGACGATCGGCAAGGGCTGGAAAGCCCCGCAGGCCGCGGGCGTCATTCACACCGACTTCGAGAAGGGCTTCATCAAGGCCGAAGTCATCTCGTTCGCCGACCTCGTCGAGTGTGGTTCGGTCGCGGAGGCGCGCTCCAAGGGCAAGGCCCGCATGGAGGGCAAGGACTACGTCATGAATGATGGCGACGTGGTCGAGTTCCGCTTTAATGTTTAGCAACGCCTGGAAATCAGAGCAAGTAACTGCGTGCTTTATTCGCTGTCCCACATTTCCTAGCGCAAAACATGAGGCCTGTGATTAGCGCACGCGCTCGCCGCCGGCGGTTTCATATTGTGCCTGAATTGGTTACCTCGAGACCGACTCCGACTGCCCTGTCTGTGGCACTCGATCGCGCCCTAATGGTCACGTTTGGCGTTGTGAGACCTGTTCTTTGGTCGCGAGGCAAGTCGGGGGTTGGACCTGCCTGGTTATCATTCAGGCCAATACATGAGCCGCTTTTTGCGTAGAAAGCCATTCCCAGTTGCTTCAGCACCACATCCAGTACCTTTCCATTAGGC
>WLDR01000004.1 GCA_009704705.1 Actinomycetota bacterium
CCCACCATCGCGGACGATGCGGACACCGGCATCGTACTTCGTGGAATTCGCATGCGTGATGTTCGGGCACTCGACCGCGAACTTATGATCAACCGATCGTGGCTTCGCACGTGGGAGGCAACGAACCCGAACGGATTCGCTTTTGGTGACCCGAGAGGCTTGGTTCGCACCCTGCTCTCTCACGCGCGATCGAGTTCGGCAGTTCCCCTCGTCATCGAGGTCGACGGCGAACTCGTCGGTCAGCTCAACGTGTCGTCGCTGGCTTATGGGTCGCTGTCGTCGGGCCAGATTGGCTACTGGGTTGCCGAACGCGTCGCGGGTCGGGGCGTCACCCCCACGGCGGTGGCGATGGCGACGGACTACTGCTTTCACGCTCTTGGTCTTCACCGGGTTGAGATCGCCATCCGACCCGAGAACACTGCCTCGCTCCGAGTGGTTGAGAAGCTGGGCTTTCGTTACGAGGGTCTTCGGCGTCGGTACATCCACATCAACGGTGACTGGCGCGATCACTTCACGTTCGCGCTTGTTCGAGAAGATGCTCCCGACGGCGTTCTTGCTCGCTGGCGTGCCGGACTCGCCCCCGCAAGCGCAGCTCTGATTCCCGATGCAGACATGGAGTCAGCTGATCGGGATCCTCGTGCGGACTCACGTTCGAACACACCGCGCTGATATCCCTCGCGAGTAGTCCACCGGCTCGTACCGTGGAAGTCGTGAACGGTGAATTCTTGGGCGGGGGCATTGTGCTCGCAATCACCGCCGTTCTCTGGATGGTTTACCTCGTACCGACGCTGTGGCGACGCCACACCTTTGACGCCACAGAACGCAACGCTGTGCGCATGAATCAGACCATCCGGGCTCTCGTTGCCACTACCGAAGTGCCTCAGGAATTCCGCGTCGAAGCAACGGCGCGTGGCGTCGCAGAACAGCGACGAGTGCTTCGCAAAGCAGAGACCGAAGCTCGACACCAACTTCGTGCAGCGACCATTCGTTCGTTGGCTCCGGAGGTTCAGGCCGCGCGTGCACTCCAGCAGCGCAAAAGAGAGCGGCGCTGGGCCAGCGTGCTCATGCTCGCGTCGCTTCTCGTTGCCGGCTGGGGAGTCGTCGGGTTGACTAGCAGCGGAGAGTGGGGCTTTCTCGTTGGCGGGAGCATCGGCTTCGGGGCATCCATTCTGATTCTGCGCAATGCGGCACCCGGCCGCGGACGAGAGTTCGTCGCTCGCGAAAGTGACGTTCAGGTTCGTCGCAACATTCCGGCAACTGCGCCACGGCAACGCGCCGGTTGGGCTCCGACTCAGATTCCCGCGCCGCTCACCGCACAGGCTGGTTCGCTGGCACGAACGACGGTGGATGCGCAACGCGCCCGCGAACAGCTTCTCCGCAGCGCCGCCATCGATGCCGCGGTGGCCGCTCAAACTCAGGCTCGGCCGAGTGTCGCACCGCAGGCCGCACCGCAGGCGCCCGCGGCGAGCACTCCTGCCGCAACCGCCGCGGCAACCGAACGCGCGCGCTTTGCGTCGATGGGTGTCGTCGGCGACACGGGTGACGTCGACCTCGACCTCACGGAAGTGCTTCGCCGCCGCCGCACTGGCTCGTAGCATTGCCGCGGAGAAGGTTCACGACGTGGCAGAGGATTCGCAGGGAAACAGATGCAAGAGTTAACCGAAATCGAAATTGATCGCAAGCTCGGCCGCTGGTGGCTTGGCCGCCACATCGAGGTTGTCACGGCCGTGCTCTTGGGCTTTGTCTCGTGCATGACGGCGTACGCCGGGTTCCAATCCG
The DNA here is from genome assembly GCA_009704705.1 of Actinomycetota bacterium. Lineage (GTDB taxonomy): Bacteria > Actinomycetota > Actinomycetes > Actinomycetales > Microbacteriaceae > RFQD01. Next base: position 1,780 of record WLDR01000004.1, read on the forward strand.
CTCTCTATGAGTCCACTATGGCCGCTGCGTTTTCCCGGGCGCAGGTGTTGTCCACTCAAGCCGAATCGCTGTATCTCGCGGCAAACCAGGACTACACGCAAGAAGCTCAACTGTGGGGCACTCTGAGCGAATTGGCTCTCGACATGGAGAGCGCTGATCCCGCTACGGCCGCGCGCGCAACGTCGAGGTACAACACATTGTGGGCAGACGTTGTTACCGACAATTTTGCTGCTGCGATTGAGCGCGCCAACGCGACGAACGAGGCAAACCCCGATGACTACGTGAATCCGCTCGACGATGAGATTTATCTCGACACCCTATTCGGGCCATCCAATGAGAAGGCCGATAAGGCGGTAGCGCAGACGGCGATTGGCGACCGAGCCAATTCCCTGGGCGATCAACTCGGGCTCTACACGGTGCTGATGACCATCTCATTGTTCTTGCTCGGTGTCGCCGCCGTCGTCAAGCGCAACCTCATCAAGTTTCTGCTCGTCGGCTTCTCGGTGAGTGTCTTCGTTGTCGCCACAATCTTGACGCTCACCGTGCCATTCATCGCGTTGAGCTAGGCGAGCGACTCTCGCCACGCGGCGTGCAACGTTGCGAACTTTCCCGCGCCGGAGATGAGTTCGGCGGGCGTCCCGTCTTCGATGATTTCGCCGTGTTCCATGACGATCACGCGGTCGGCGATGGCAACCGTCGAGAGTCGGTGAGCAATGATGATCGCGGTGCGGTCAGCGAGCAGAGTCTTGAGACCGTGCTGAACGAGTCGTTCACTGGGGATGTCGAGTGACGCGGTTGCTTCGTCGAGAATCAGCACACGCGGGTCAGCGAGGAATGCCCGAGCGAAGGAGAGCAGTTGGCGCTGGCCCGACGAGAGGCGCCCACCGCGCTTGTTGACGTCGGTGTCGTATCCATCGGGAAGAGACATGATGAACTCGTGCGCGCCGACGGCTCGCGCGGCACTCTCGATTTCGTCGAGGTTCGCATCCGGCTTGCCAATGCGCATGTTCTCAATGACAGTGCCCGAGAAAAGGTACGCCTCCTGGGTGACCATGACGACTGCCCGGCGCAGATCCTCGTTGCTGAGTTCGCGCAGGTCGACACCATCGAGTTGGACTCGCCCGGCATCCGGGTCATAGAAGCGAGCGATGAGCTTGGCGAGCGTCGACTTGCCCGCACCTGTCGTTCCCACCAACGCGACAATCTGCCCGGCGGGAATGTGTAAGTCGAGATTCGGGAGTACCGGGCGGCCATGGACATAGCTAAACGAGACCTGGTCAAAGTCGAGTGCCCCGGCCACGCGAGGAAGCGCAACGGGTGTCTCGGCCGAGCGAACACGCGGCTCCTCTTCGAGAACGCCAGAGATCTTTTCGAGCGCGCTGGTTGCGGATTGCAACGAGTTGTAGAACATGGCGAGGTCGTTGACCGGGTCGTAGATGCGTCGCACGTAGAGAACGGCCGCAAGCAAGATGCCGACCTCCATCGCGCCCTCGAGTACTCGGAATGCCCCGAGCAACAACACGATTGCCATGACGATGTTTGCCATGAGCTTAAGACCGGGGTCAAAGATTCCGAAGAGAGAGATGACCTTTTGGTTTGCATAGCGGTAGTTGTCGACCTGAGCGCCATAGGTCTGCTCGTTGTGATCTTCGCGTCGAAACGCCTTCACGGCACGAATGCCGGTCATGGTCTCAACGAACTGCACGATTAGGCGGGCCGAGTACACACGCGAGATTCGAAACGCGCGCTTGGAGCTGTTGGAGAACCACCACGCGAAGAAGAACACCGGCACGAATGACACGAGCACCGGAATCATGCTTTGCGGGTCGAGCACGATCAACGCAATCGCAGTGAAGGCCATGTACAGCACACCGCTGACGAGTTTCTCAATTCCCGAGTCGAGAAACTCTCGCAGAGTGTCTAGGTCGCTCGTCTGGCGAGCGATGATTTTGCCCGAGGTGTACGACTCGTGGAACGACATGCTGAGTTTTTGCGTGTGACGAAAGACGCGCATGCGAAGCGTGAACAAAATAGCTTGGCTCAGCTTGGCGGAACTGCGCATGTACGCCGAGATCAAGACGCCACCGAGAACCCCGCTCGTAATGTATGCGCCAACCACGAGCAGCGTTGGCAACCAGTCGCGGTCGGGGCCACTCAGCGCGGGGAGCGCTTGGTCGATGCCCACGGCCAACAGTGCAGGTCCGGCGACCGACGTCATCGTTCCGAGCACGACCAGAACACCCGTCAGTGCAATGCGCCACCGCACTGGCTTGGTGAGTTCGCCAAACAGGCGAAGGCTGCGCTGGCGAAGTCGACGGTTTTCGGCGCGCGTAAAGTCACTGCGCTCTTCGGAGGCAACGCCCGACACGTTTGGTTCCGGTTGCTTGCTCATGAGGTAATCACCTCGATTTCGGGCAGGATGCGCGGCGCATCCCCCTCGCTCGAAATGATGTGTCGGTAGAGGGCCGACCGTGCGAGTAGCTCGGCGTGCGTTCCCACGTCAGCGATGACGCCGTCGTTGAGCACCGCAACGCGGTCTGCGAGCATGACGGTCGACGGACGGTGCGCAACAACTAACGCGGTCGTCGTGGCCAGCACGCGTCGAAGGGCCGCTTCAACCTGCGCCTCGGTCGTCACATCGAGCGCCGAGAGCGGGTCATCGAGCACGAGCACTGCTGGCGCGGTGACAATCGCACGGGCGAGTGCGAGCCGCTGACGTTGCCCGCCCGACAAGCTCAATCCCTCTTCGCCGATCTTGGTGTCGAGGCCATTCGGCAAGGCGTAGACGAAATCTGCTTGGGCGATGTCGAGCGCTTGGGCCAAGAGCGTTTCGGCGCGGTCGCGTGCGACCTCGTCGATGGGGTCACTCAAGTCGGGGCGACCCAACAGCACGTTTTCGCGCACAGTGACGGAGAAAAGCGTGGCGTCTTCGAACGCCATTGACACGCGCTCACGCAACTCGGTCAGGCGCACGTCGCGAATGTCAATGCCATCAATCAAGATGCGGCCGCGAGTGACGTCATACAGGCGAGTTGTCAGCGCAGTGAGTGTCGTCTTGCCGCTGCCGGTCAAACCAACGATGGCCATCGTCTCTCCGGGCCGAACCTCAAGATTCACCCCACGAAACAGGTCGGGGCTCTCGGTCGAGCTCTCGGCAAAACGAAAGTGCACGTTCTCAAACGTGAGTGCGCCCGACTGTGCTGGCAGAGCGACCGGATTCTCCGCCTCGTTCACGACAACGGGCTCACTCATCACTTCGAAGAAGCGATCGAGAGCACTGCGCGCATCAATCGTCAACTGCATCAAGAATCCGATGGAATCAATCGGCCAGCGCAAGACGGCGACGGTCGTGAAGAACGCAAACATCGTGCCGACGGTGATCGCGCCCGTCGATGCGAGATAGATGCCAACAAACAGCGAGGCACCGTAGGCAACGGCCTGAGATGCCCCCAGGCTCAGCGCCAGGTTTCCGCTCGCACGTCCCTTGTTGAGTTCCGTTTCACGAAGCCGATCGGCCCGGTCGAAGAACCCGTCCAATGCGAAAGCGCTACGCCCGAAAGCCTTGAGCACTCGGATTCCGTGCACCGATTCTTCGACGGATGTTGCCACGTCGCCGGACTGATCTTGGCTCGCGCGGGCCAGGATGCGATAGCGAAACTGAAAGCGAACGCCGAAGTAGAACATTGGCAGTGAAAGCAGGGTGAACACGGCGCCGAGCACCGGGTTCCATACGAACAGCATCGTGAAGCCGATCACAATCGTGATGACGTTCACCGTGAGCATGACAAACCCGAACGAAATCCAACGTCGAATTGTGCTGATGTCGCTCATCGCTCGTGAGAGCAACTGTCCGCTCTGCCACTTGTCGTGGAACGCGACGGGCAGTCGTTGCAGGTGATTGTGAATGGCGGTGCGCATCTTGCCGTCGACGTGAGTACCCGGCTTGAGCACGAGCCATCGGCGAATGGCAACGAGCCCGGCTTCGAAAACTCCGAGGGCAGCGATGAGCGCGACAGCCATCACAACCTGCTCGGGGTCGCCCGTCGCGAGTGGCACGTCAACAATCCACGACAGAACAACGGGAATCGACATCGTGACCAACGCACCAATGATCGAACCGACAATGCCCAGAATGAGACGTGTGTACGAGCCCTTGACGTACGGATGCACGCGCGCGAGCGCTGCAATTGTGCGAGGTCTCGAATTAGTCATTGTCGTTTGTCACCACCTTTGAGGCTATCGTGAAGGCATGAACTCGCGTGTCGCTGTTGTCACCGGAGCAAGCTCGGGAATCGGCGCAGCAACGGTGCGACTCCTCTCTTCACACGGTTGGACGGTGATTGCAGCTGCGCGCCGAGCCGACAAGCTCGCAACACTCAGCGCAGAGACGGGCTGCCTTGTCGTTGAGGCCGACCTGACCACCGCCGACGGTGTCGACAAGCTGCGCGCCACGGTCGACTCGACGGGACCGCTGAGCGCCCTGGTAAACAATGCGGGCGGAGCATTTGGTGGTGCCGCGAGCGTCGAGGAGAGCGACGCAGAAGATTGGCTGCGCATGTTCGAGGTGAACGTCTTGTCGACGAAGCGGGTGACCTCGGCCCTGTTGCCAGCACTGCGGCTCGCCGCGGTGCGCGACGGTGGCGCATCCATCGTGTCGACGGGTTCGACCGCGGGGCTTGTCAGTTATGAAGGCGGTGGTGGCTATAACGCGGCGAAGTTCGCGCTGCACGCGCTGATGCTTGCTTTACGCCTCGAGCTTGCCGGTGAGCCAATTCGCGTCATGGAAGTTGCCCCGGGCATGGTCAAGACCGACGAGTTTGCGCTCACGCGCTTTGGCGGCGACCAATCGAAGGTGGATGCTCTGTATTCAGATGTTCCGGATCCGCTCGTTGCCGACGACGTGGCCGAGGCGATTGTTCATCTTCTCGAGTTGCCCGCACACGTCAATGTTGACCACATGATTGTTCGCCCGACTGCTCAGGCTGCACAACACAAGCTCATTCGCGGAGACCTCAAGGTGAAGCAATGACGTTGAGATGGAACCCGAACGAAGTCATCGCAGAAGTCGAGGCGCAAGAACGCGAACTGATTCTGGATTCGCTGGACCACGATGACGTGTGGGACCTCGGCAACCTGGTCGCCGGAATCGGGCGCATGCGCGAATTGCCGATCGCGGTCGCAATCGACCTGAACGGTCAGCGTGCATTTCAGGCGGGCCTCCCCGGATCCACCGATGAGAACGATTCGTGGATCAACCGCAAAGTACGAACGGTTCGTGAATTTCACGAAAGCTCGTTTCTCGTTGGGCGCCGCTTCGAAGCCCGTGGAGAATCTCCCGACGCGGAGCTCGATGTTTCGTTGTATGCCGGCCACGGTGGCGGATTTCCACTTCGGGTTCGACAGGGTGACGGCGAACCGGTGCTCGCCGGAGTTCTCGTCATCAGTGGTTTGCCTCAAGAGGATGACCACGCACTCGCTGTCGAGTGCCTCCGCCTATTCACAAACAACCGCCAGGGAGAGCAATGACCACCGTTCAAATCGCCGCGATCGTCGCCGTAATTCTCTTTTCCTTGCTCGCTCTTTTCCAGATCGCACTGCTGCTCGGTGCACCCTGGGGTGAATACGCCTGGGGCGGTCAGCAGAAGAAACTTGCACCTCAGCGGCGCGCCGGCAGCGCCGTCAACATCGTGTTGTATGGCCTGATGTCGCTCTTTCTGCTGACCAAGGCCGGCTACATGTCAAGCCCTGCCATCGAGCGAATCTTGCCGTTCGTTCTGTGGTTCATGGTTGCCTTCGCCGCGGTGGGCGTTCTGCTCAACGCCATCACGCGCAGTCGCAAAGAGCGCGCGGTCATGTTGCCCACGGCAATCGTGCTGTTCATCTGCCAACTCATCGTGGCGTTGGGCTAGTAGACGTGACAAACTCGCCCACACCCGAGTCGCTCGGTCGCCACACTGATTACGGTCACGATGGGCTGATCGAGAGCGACATCACCGGCCATCCACTCGACCATTTCGCCCAGTGGATTCGCGAAGCAGAGGCAGCCGAAATTTTCGAGCCGAACGCCATGGTGTTGAGCACGATTGATCCGGATGGCCGACCGTCAAGCCGAACGGTGTTGCTCAAGGGGCTCGAAACCGGTTCCACGCCCGAGCATCCGTTTGGCGCCCTCGAGTTCGTCACGAACTACGAGTCGCGCAAGGGTCGGGCGTTGCTGAAGAACCCCCAGGCCAGTGTGCTTTTTCCGTGGTACGCCATGAAGCGTCAGATAATCATCACGGGCGTTGTCGAACCCACCGAACCCGTCTTGTCGGATTCGTACTTTGATCGACGACCCCACGGGGCTCGGCTTGCGGCCATTGCGAGCGATCAGTCGCAGCCGGTCGACACTCGCGATGAGCTCGACGTGCGCATGGCTCGACTGGAGGCCGACTTTCCCGACGGCACGCACATCCCTCGACCAGAAAAGTGGGGCGGCTTTCGCTTGATTCCCGCCACGATTGAGTTCTGGCAGGGCCGCTCCATGCGCTTCCACGACCGACTCTTCTTTACCCGTCAGCCCGACGGCACGTGGACAAGAGAGAGACTCCAGCCATGACCACCTCACCCACGAGCCCGTTCGAGACGCTCACCCTCGAGCAGTTGCGCACGCGCACGAGTGCCAAGTGGCGTTTCTTCGAGCCTGACGTGTTGCCCCTGTGGGTGGCCGAGATGGATGTTCCCCTCGCCGAGTGCGTCATCGACGCCGTTGAGCGTGCCATGCGAAATGGCGACACGGGCTACCCGGCCAACAACCCCTATGGCGAAGCGCATGCCGACTTTGCGGCCGAACGGTTTGGGTGGAACCTCGACCCGACCTTCAGCTACGCCATCACCGATGTGATGTCGGGTGTAGACGATCTCATCACCACGCTCAGCGAACCGGGAGCGCCCGTCGTCACGACACCTCCGGTCTACGGCCCGTTCGATCAGCACGTCAAGCGCCTGGGCCGCCCGCAGGTGTTCGCTCAGCTCAACGACGCCGGTCGCGTCGACATGGCATCCCTCGAAGAGGCGTTCACCCAGGTGAAGGCTGGTGGCAAAGGCGGCGTCTTTCTGCTCTCGAACCCGCACAACCCGACCGGCGTTTCGCACACGCGCGACGAACTGCAGTCGATGGTCGACCTCGCCAACACATTCGGCGTGCACATCGTGAGTGACGAGATTCACGCGTCGCTTCAGATGCCCGGACACACGTTCACGCCGATTCTCACGCTGGAGGGTGCGGAGAACGCATTCGCGTTGACGAGCGCATCCAAAGCGTTCAATCTCGCGGGCATCAAGGCCGCCCTCATCATCGCCGGCTCAAACCAAAAGCGGTTGCTCACACGCATGAAGGCAAACAACGTTGCCTGGACCAGTCACTTGGGCGTCATCGCTCACACGGCCGCCTATCGTCACGGCGGTGAGTGGCTGGATGCCGTGCTCGCCGGTCTCGACTCGAACCGACAGTTCTTTGCCGAGCAGGTCGCGACACTCATGCCGAAAGCCAAGTTCCTCGTGCCCGAGGCCACGTACCTCGGTTGGCTCGATCTTCGTGGCTACGGGGTTCCCAACGACCCGGCTCCGCTGTTGCGAGAAAAGGGTCGCGTGGCTTTCAGCCCCGCGGAGTTCTTCGGCCTCGGGTCTGACGGCCACGTGCGCGTCAACCTTGCGACGAATCACGCGATACTGCGCGAGGCGGCGGAGCGAACCGCCGCCGTCGTCACCGCCCTCTAGCTTCGGCTACTTCTTCGACGCTGACGTAGCCCGCTTTGCGGCGGTCTTCGAGGTCGACTTCGCGGCCGGGGCTGTGCCGCGCGATCGCCGCACCAGCGCAACCACAATGGCGAACACAACGGCGCCGATGACGGCGAGGAGCAGAATCCACGGAAGGGCAAATCCGAGCCCGACGATGAGCGCAGCTCCGGCGACGGCAAGTGAATTCCAACCGGCCACGAGTCCGTCCCAGAAGGACTGGTTCGTCGGCGTGCTGCCGACGGCCCCCGAAATCGTCACACCGATGGTCGACATGCCCACCTGGTCGTTGAGATACGTCTGTTGCGCAACCAAGCTGTCGAGTTCTGCCTGGCGTTGTGCGATGGCCGCCTCGACCGTGATGAGGTCGCTCACATTGGTGGCTTGACTCTGGAGTGCGAGCAGGTCATCGAGCGAGGACTGCAAGCTGGCGATACGAGTGTTGAGGTCAGTTACCTGAAGGGTCACGTCGCTTTGTGACCGCGACAACGAGTCGACGGTTCCGAGGGTGCCCAGCGCCGTCAGTACGACGTCAATGGAGTCGGCAGGAACGCGAACGGTGAGATAGGCGATTTCGGGAGAGTACTCGTTAGCCGGGCTCCACGAGGAGTCCTGAACAAATCCGCCAGCTTGGGCGACCAACTCGCCGGCCTTCAGGGCTGCGTCTTGTGGCGCCGATGAGGTCAGCGACAGGTACGCGGTCTCAATCGTCGATCGTTCCACGGTCGGTGAACCACTGACGCTCGAATCGAGTCCAATGCCGCTCCCCATGCCGATTGCCGCGTCACTGACGGCTCCGTCGGGAGCCATCATCGACATCGAGTCTTTTTCGAGTGATGACATCGAGTCGGTTGAGGTGCAACCAGAGAGTCCGAGGGTCACGCCAAGTGCCAATGCGATGGATGCGGCGCCAAACGCCGGAGCAAATCTCTTGTTCATGCCACTCACGCTACGCCACCACACATCCAAGAAACCCTGAGAATGCGGTAACAACTCGGTGACGACAGGTGTACGAACGACTCAGCTGACGACGTCGACGGAGTCGGTGTCGGGGATCGGACTCACGTTGCCATGTTTGAGGTCGGGCATCCAGCGATACCCGACATAGGAGGCAATGGCGCCAGCCACGGCGAACAGCCCGGCGACCAGAAGAGCGGACTGTGACCCGAAGTTATCGATGCATATTCCGGCAATCGCCGAACCACCGGCGACACCGATGAGTTGACCCGTACCCATCCAGCCGAATGCTTCGGCGGTGTCACTGAACTTGACCGTTGCCGAGACAGCAGTGAAGAGCGCGGCCAATGCCGGCGCAACGCCGAGGCCAGCAAAAAAGAGAACACCGCAGAGCCACCAAAAGTCGAGCGAAAGAGGAACCACGATCATTCCGATCGCGACGATGGTCATGCGTAGCGCAAGGGACAACCGGCCGAGTGGTCGATGTCCGATGACGAGCCCCCCGATCAACGACGACACTGAGAAAACCGCCAGCACGATGCCGGCGTTCGGCGAACCGTCGCCGTAAATCGACACGATTCCCGCTTCGACGGCGCCGAATGCGGCGACGAGGAGCAAGCCAACGAATGTCGTCATCAGCACGGTGCTGTTCTTGAGCACGTAGCCGATTCGGCGTCGGCTCCGAGGTATGGCTACCCGGCCGACAATCGGCGACGTGACAAACCAGAGCCCACCAACGAAGAAGAAAGCGACGGACGCGAGAATGGCGACCACCGGACTCACTTGGATTGCGAGCACAGCGGCCAGCACCGGCCCACCTATCCAAATGAGCTCTTGTGCCGCGGCATCGAGCGAGAACAATGCCGTGAGTTTGGAGGCGGGCACCATTTTTGGGTAGATCGTGCGCACGGCCGGCTGAATCGGTGGTGTCGAGAGCCCCTCGATAACCATCAGGGGCAGGAGCAACCACACCGGAGGCACGGCAAAGGCAATGTAGGCGTTCGTCGCGCACACCACGATGACCGAGATTGTGACAACGGGGCGAATTCCAAATCGTCCGAGCAAGCGACTGGTGAAGGGACCGGCAACGGCTTGCCCAATACTTGCCGCACCGATCGCGAGCCCCGCGATTGTGTACGAGCCGTAGTTCTGCTCGACGAAGACGAGATACGCGATGGCCAGCATCCCGAACGGAAAACGAGCCACGAGTTGTGAGGCGACCACTCGTGCAGTACCAGGCTCACGGAGGAGGTCGAAATAAGTCTTCACAGTTTGTTCAGTCTAGGTGGGAAGCGTCAGCGGCTCGGTGTCGGCGGGTTGGCGTTGACTAGTGCCACATCCGATGTTTGGAGCCGCTTCGGCCGGTGAATTGGTGGCGAACAGGGTGTGAATATGTGTACAAACCTGCTCAACTTATCCACAATTGTGCACGACACGCCCACAATATGTAGGGATTCACATTCGGTTTATCCCCCTTATATAGTGGTCAGACGCCAGTGCCGAAGAAAGAAGAAAATCGTGACCATCACCGTTGTTAAGCGCAATGGAACGCGCGTCCCCTACGACGCCAACCAGATCAACCTTGCCATCGAAGCGGCCTGCACGGGCCTCGGTGATGCGGCAGCGTGGGTGACTCAGATCGCGACTGAGCTTGAAATCACGCTGTTTGACGGAATCACGACGCAACAGCTTGATGAAGCCGTCATCCAGGTTGCGCTTCAGAACGTTAAGGACGACCCCGACTTCGACGTCGTGGCAGCTCGTCTTCTGCTCAAGACCATCTACAAGAGTGTGCTCGGTGACTACGACACGGAGGCAGAGCTTCTGGCGCTGCACCGCGACAACTTTGGCCCGAATGTTCTTCGTGGAGTGGCGGAAGGCCTGCTCGACCCTCGCCTCGGCGAACTTTTTGATCTGGATGCGCTCGCCGCCGAGCTCATTCCCGCCAACGATGGCCTGCTCAAGTACATCGGTGTTGTCACGCTCAACAACCGCTACGGCATCAAGGGCCGAAACGGCGACCCGCTCGAGGTTCCACAGTACTTCTGGATGCGCATCTCGATGGGCCTCTCGCTCAACGAGGCCAACCCCACCGAGCACGCAATCGGCTTCTACAAGAAGATGAGCTCGCTCGAGTACCTCGCCGCGGGTTCGACGCTCGTTAATGCTGGAACGATTTCGCCCCAGCTCGCTAACTGTTTCGTTCTCGAAATGCAGGACGACATGGAGCACATTGCGAAGACCACGCGCGACGTCATGTGGCTTACCAAGGGAACCGGTGGCATCGGCCTCTCGGTCACCAAGCTTCGCGCGCAGGGTTCGCCCATTCGTTCGAACAACACCACGTCGACCGGGCCGATCCCGTTCATGCACACCATCGACTCGATCCTTCGTGCGGTGAGCCGCGGCGGCAAGAAGTTTGGCGCCCTGTGCTTCTACATGGAGAACTGGCACATGGACTTCCCGGAGTTCCTCGACCTTCGTCAGAACTCGGGTGACCCCTACCGCCGTACCCGCACGGCCAACACCGCCGTGTGGATCAGCGATGAGTTCATGAAGCGCGTGCAGAACGACGACGACTGGTACCTCTTCGACCCACTCGAGGTCACCGACCTCAACGAGCTGTACGGCAAGGCATTCAGCGAGCGTTACAACCACTACGTGGCTGAGGCTGAGGCTGGCCGCATGAACCTCTTCAAGAAGATCGGTGCACGTGAGCAGTTCAAGTCGATCCTCATCTCGCTCCAGACCACCAGCCACCCGTGGCTGACCTGGAAAGACACAATCAACCTTCGTGCGCTCAACAACAACACCGGCACGATTCACTCGTCCAACCTCTGCACCGAGATCACTCTCCCGCAGGATGAAGACAACGTGTCGGTTTGTAACCTCGCGTCGATCAACCTGTCGCGTCACATCACCGACGACGGCAAGGTGGACTTCGCCAAGCTGCACGAGAGTGCAAAGAGCGCGATTCGTCAGCTCGACAACCTCATCGACATCACCCGTTCGTCGGTCGCCGAAGCAGACTTCTCCAACTCGCAGAACCGCGCCGTTGGACTCGGTCTCATGGGCTACACCGACATCGTCGAGCGTCTTGGCTTCAGCTACGAGTCGCCTGAGGCGTTCGATCTCATTGACGAAATCACCGAGCACATCTCGTACGCCGCTATCGAGGCGAGTGTTGAGCTCGCGAAGGAGCGTGGCGCGTACACGAACTTCGAAGGTTCGCGTTGGTCGCAGGGACTCGTTCCGTTCGACAGCATCGACCTCGCTCAAGCCGACCGCGGAGTCCCCATCACGGTCAACCGCCGCACAACGCTCGACTGGGATGCTCTGCGGGCCAAGGTCAAGGGCGGAATGCGCAACGCGACGCTCATGGCAATCGCGCCCACCGCATCCATCGGACTGGTCGCCGGAACCACGCCGGGTCTCGACCCTCAGTTCTCGCAGATCTTTAGCCGTTCCACCAGCTCGGGCAAGTTCCTCGAGGTCAACCGCAATCTCGTGACAGACCTGCAGAAGCTCGGTCTGTGGGAGTCGGTTCGCGAGGACATCCTGCGTAGCCAGGGCGACATCCAGTCGATTCCGTCGATTCCCGACCACATCAAAGAGGTGTACAAGACGAGCTTCCAGCTTTCGCCGTATGCGTTCCTCGAGGTGGCTGCTCGGGCTCAGAAGTGGATTGACCAGGCGATTAGCCGCAACATGTACCTCGAGACGCGTGACATCGGCGACATGATGGAGATCTACTCGGAAGCCTGGAACTTGGGCGTCAAGACCACCTACTACCTGCACATGAAGCCACGTCACACGGCTGAGCAGTCGACGGTCAAGGTCAACAAGTCCGAGGACATCAACGCGGGCGCCACTGCCTCGTCGGCAGCTCCGAAGAAGGGCTTCGGTTTCGCGGCTCCATCCGGCGCACCGGCCGAACCGCAGACCGTGACGGCAGGCGCTTCGGCGGAACCCGCTGTTGCAGCTCCCGCTCGCAAGGGCTTCGGCTTTGGCGCAGCAACCACAACCGACTAATTCATAACTTATCTAGGAACAAAAGCATGAACGAGAACGTTTCAATTGCTGGCGAGCAGTACATCGTCCCCATCGACCCGATGGATGACCTGTACTGCGACTCCTGCCAGTAACCACCACCCCCGTAAACCTGAAAGCGAGAAAACACAATGGGAATTCTTGGCACCGGAGTGCAAGAAGGATTGATGCTCAAGCCCGTCAAGTACAAGTGGGCGATGGACCTTTACGACCAGGCTGTAGCTAACACCTGGTTCCCCAACGAAATTCAGCTCGGCGAAGACATCGCCGATTTCAAGAAGATGACGGATGAAGAACGTCACGCCATCACCTTCTTGATGAGCTACTTCAACCCGAACGAGCTGCTCGTGAACAAGGCGCTTGCATTCGGCGTCTACCCCTACGTCAACGCGCCCGAGTGCCACCTGTACCTCGCGAAGCAGATGTGGGAAGAAGCAAACCACTGCATGTCGTTCGAGTACGTTCTCGAAACCTTCCCGATTGACCGCGAAGAGGCCTACGGATCGCACGTCAACGTGCCATCGATGGCTCGCAAGGAAGAGTTCGAAGTTAACTTCATCAAGCGCATGACCGAGCAGACGCTCGACATCACCACGACCGAGGGCAAGAAGGACTTCGTTCGCAACCTCGTTGCGTACAACGTGATTCTTGAGGGCATCTGGTTCTACTCGGGCTTCATGGTTGCCCTGTCGTTCCGTCAGCGCAACCTGTTGCGCAACTTCGGTTCGCTCATGGACTGGGTCGTTCGCGACGAGTCGCTGCACCTCAAGTTCGGCATCAACCTGATTCTCACGGTGCTCGAAGAGAACGAAGACCTGCAGACGCCCGAGTTCGCTGCCGAAATCAAGCAGATGATCCTCGACGCTGTGGAGATGGAGTCCGACTACAACCGCGACTTGCTGCCCAACGGCATCCTCGGATTGAACTCGAACTACATCAACCAGTACGTGCGCTACCTCGCTGACCGTCGCCTCGAAGAACTCGGTTTCGAAGCCGAGTACAAGGTGTCGAACCCAGCGAAGTGGATGGCTACCGCCAACGACACGCTGCAGTTGGTCAACTTCTTCGAGTCAACCAACACGAGCTACGAGTCGAACGCATCGGCCGCTACCTCGAAGTAGCTCTTGACCTCGCTGGCTGAGGCCGGCTCGAAATGCCCCGGTCGCCCTTGTGGCGGTCGGGGCATTGTCGTTAAGTGGTGGCTCTACGCGAGCATTTTCTTGATGCGCTGAAGTGACACGGGCTCGGCCGTGCCCAGGTGTTGGGCGAACAGGCTGACGCGAAGTTCTTCGAGCGCCCAGCGTGCTCGAGCAATCGGGTTCGCGGGGCTGGCCGCCGCGAGAGCTGCGGTATCGAGCGCGGACGCGAGCTCGGGCAGCGGGATGCGCCCACCGGCGGACTCGAAGAGGGCGAGTGCCGCATCCAACTCGTTTGCCACCGTGCGGTCACGCCCCGGGTCGTCGGCCATTCGGGTGACGCGCTCGGTGATGGCGCGCACGTAAATCAGAATGCGGGGGAGTCGGTCGAGCCCTGCGCGGGAGATGAACCGCGAGCAAACCAGGTCGGCGAGGTGTTGCTTTTCGCCGGCCAGAACGGCCATGAACGCGAGCGCATTTGTGTTGGCAATTGCCTTGTCGGCTTCGCGAACGGCAGCAAGAATGCGCACGACTAGGGCCGTGGTGTCGAAGAGGGAATCCATCAGCTGCGACTGCACGCGGTCGCGCAGGGTCTCGAATTCGTGCTTGCTGAAGATGAGCCCGTCGGGGCGCATCGCAAAAAGAACCCGGTCGATCGCTGCGTCGATGGCATCGTCCACGAGTTCGGTCGAGTTCTTGTATGGCGCCGCCGCGAGGGCGAGGCGCTCGTTCTGAGTGAGGTGCTCGAGCACGTACTTGGCCGGCGATGCAATCGTTGCGCGAATGAGAGCGCGCACGCCGAGCGGATGAACGGCAAGCTGCTGCTCGGCCGTGGCAAGAATGCGAACGCTCGCCACCGCGCCACTGCTCTTGCCCATACTGTTGCCAGTGGCACCATTACTCGTGTTGCCAACGCCAAGCAAGCTTGCGGGCACAACAGCCGGGAACCCTCGAACAGTATTCGCCCCGATTGACGTGTCAATTGTGCGGGGGAGCTCGTCGAAGTCCCAGCTGACGAGGTCTCGCTCGAGACCGCCACCTGTGCCGTCATTATGCGTACGCGATTGCGTACGCATAAGTGCATTGTCGGAGGGTCGCTCGGTTGCCTGACCGGCGGTTGTGCGCCCGGTGCCACCAACCGAGTCACCGGCGAGAACGCCCGCCACCGCATCCCGAGATTCGCTGGCGAATTTTTCTTGCAGAAACGACAACACCGGCCCGGCGCCGAGTCGTGTGCCACGCGAGTCGATGACGCGGAACGTCACGCGCAGGTGGTCGGGCACGCGCTCGATGTCGAAGTCACCCGCGACGATTCGGGTGTACGACGCCTTCGTGAGTTCGGCAGCCAGAGCATCGAGAAAGTCAGTGGTGTCGCCAGCGACCACGGGAGGTTCGTCGGACATTCCCGCCAACGCCTTGTCGGCGAAGTCGGCTGCCGGCACGACATGTCGCCGCAGTGCCTTCGGCAGAGTCTTGATGAGCGCGGTGGCCAATTCTGCGCGCAGGCCAGAAACCTGCCACGTGAACGGCGCGGGACGAAGTGCGGGCAAAACGGAGGCAGGAACGTCCACACTGACACCGTCATCGGGATGCCCGGGCTCGAATCGATAGTGCAGCGCGAGTTTGTGGTCACCCCATGCCCACTCGTGTGGAAAGAGTGACTCGTCGAGATCGCCCGACTCTTCTTCGCCCAGAAGATCTTCGCGACGCATGGTGAGCAGATCGGGGTCGACCGTGCGCGCCTCACGCCACCACCCCTCGAACGTGCGGGTCGAAAATACGTCGACCGGAATGCGTGCGTTGTAGAAGGCGAACACGTTCTCGTCATCGAACAGCAGGTCACGACGTCGGGTTCGCTCTTCGAGGTCGGCGAGTTCGGCCCGAAGGTCTTGGTTCGCGCGATCGAACGCCTGCGGGGAATCCCACTCACCCTCGACGAGTGCGTGGCGGATGAACAGCTCGCGCGCATAGGCGGGGTCGACCTTCGAGTACTGGAATCGACGCTTCGCCACTATGGGCACACCGAACAGCGTCACGCGCTCATGTGCGACGACAGAACCCTGCGCGCGCTCCCAGTGCGGTTCGCTGAACGAGCGCTTACACAGGTCACCAGCCAGCGCCTCGGCCCACTCGGGCTGGATGGCTGCGTTCATGCGCGCGAACAGCCGGCTTGTTTCGACGAGCTCAGCACTCATCACCGCAGCCGGTGGCTTCTTTGCCAGCGTCGACCCGGGAAAGAGAACGAACTTCGCCGTGCGCGACCCGAGGTACTCGACAGACACGCGCTTGGCGTTCGAGCCACTCGTCGACTTTGCGCCGGGTCGACTCGGCGCATCCTTGTCTTGGCGAATGCCAATGTGCGACAGTAGCCCGGCGAGCAGCGCGCGGTGAATGCCGTCGGGGTTCACTTGGGGTGCTCCTGGGCGGATGCCCATCGGCTTGGCGATGGAGGTGAGCTGGCGGTATACGTCGGCCCACTCGCGCACGCGCAGGTAGTTTAGAAACTCCGACTTGCACATGCGACGGAACGCACTCGACGACAGCTCTGCTCGCTTCTCTTCGAGGTAGTTCCACAGATTGACGAGCGAGAGAAAGTCACTCGTGGGGTCGGCGAATCGCGCGTGCAGCGTGTCGGCCTGCGGGCGCTTCTCGACCGGGCGTTCCCGTGGATCTTGTACCGCCAGACCGGCGACGATTGCGAGCACTTCGCGTTCGACGCCGAGACGCCGAGACTCAACAACCATGCGGGCAAACCGCGGTTCGATCGGAAGCTTTGCCAGGTCGCGCCCGACCTTCGTCAGTTTGGGTACGCCGTGGGCGGAGGCCACAACCGCGCCGAGCTCGCGCAACAAGTCGACGCCGTCTTTCACTCCCTTCGCATCGGGCGGTTGAATGAACGGAAACTCGGCGATGTCGGCGATGCCCAGCGACGCAGCCTGCAGAATGACCGACGCGAGGTTCGTGCGCAGAATCTCGGGGTCAGTGAACTCGGGACGCTTGGCGAAATCTTCTTCGCTGTACAGGCGAATCGCGATGCCGTCACTCGTTCGACCACACCTACCCGAGCGTTGGTTCGCACTTGCTTGTGAGATCGCCTCGATGGGGAGTCGCTGAACTTTCGCGCGCGAGCTGTACCGCGAGATGCGCGCGAGCCCGGTGTCAATGACGTAGCGGATGCCCGGCACGGTCAAACTCGTTTCGGCCACGTTCGTCGCCAGAATCACCCGTCGTCGCATGCCGGGCATGGTCGAGCGTTCGAAAACGCGGTGCTGCTCGGCGGACGAGAGTCGGCCGTACAGCGGGAGTACCTCTGTTCCTGAGAGCGCACCGCTTTCGATGCGTGCGGTGATGGCATCTTGCGCATCCCGAATCTCGTTCTCACCGGAGAGAAAGACGAGCACGTCACCGGGAGCTTCTCGTGCGAGCTCGTCGAGTGCCGCAACGATTCCGTCGATGTAGTCGGTCACCTCCGGCGTAGCTTGCCCGCCGGATGCTTCGTCGGGGTCATCCGGGTCTTCGCTCGTCATCTTCTCGGCAACGAGTGACCGATAACGCAGCTCAATCGGATACGTGCGCCCACTCACCTCGATGATGGGTGCGCCGTCGAAGTGCGCTGAGAAACTCTCGGGGTCAATTGTCGCGCTGGTGATGATCACCTTGAGGTCGGGCCGTTTGGGCAGGATGCGCTTCAGATAGCCGAGCAGAAAGTCGATGTTGAGGCTGCGCTCGTGCGCCTCGTCGATGATGATCGTGTCGAACGCGCGCAAGTCGGGGTCGCGGTGAATCGCGTTGAGCAAAATGCCGTCGGTCATCACCGTGATGAGTGATGTGTCGGATGACTGATCGGTGAAACGAACGCGGTAACCGACTTCTTTGCCCAGTTCGACACCGAGCTCCTCGGCAACCCGCTCTGCGACGGCCCGAGCGGCAATTCGTCGCGGCTGTGTGTGGGCGATGCGTTCCCGCCCGAGCGCGAGCGCCATCTTGGGTAGCTGTGTCGTTTTGCCGGAGCCGGTGGCGCCGGCGACGATGACAACCTGGTGGTCGCGAATCGCCTGCTCGATGTCATTTCGACGTTCTGACACCGGTAGGTTAGGCGGGAATTCAATCTGCACGCCTCACCTCTTTCCTCCTGGGCGCCACGCTCTCGGTAGGATGAACTGTTGTTCCACCCTGATCACGGAAGTTGGCTTCTCATGGCACGTCCCTCGTCGACTGTAACTGTGCCAGAAAAAGGATTTCGACGCGGCGCCGTCATCGTGCTCGGCATGCTCGGTGCGATTCAGGTGGCAGACCCCCTCGTGTCGTCGTTGTCGCTGGTCAAGGCCTCTGATGAATTGAACTTCACGGCGTCAATGCAATCGCTCGCCGCGGGCATCTCGACCCTCGCCCTCGCTGCCTTCGCAATCACGGGCGGGATGCTCGCCGACCGACTCGGTCGTCGCGGCATTCTCTTTGCGTCCCTCCTCGTTTCCTCGGCCGGTCAAGTACTCACCGCAGTGAGCCAAGACCCCGCCATGTACCTGTCCGGTCGCATCATCACCGGAATGGCGCTGGGTATCACGTTCGGTTCGGCCTATGCCATGTTGCGAGCGGTGTCGAGCGAGAAGTCTCTGGGCGGCGCGATGGCCATGTTCAACATTCTCAACGGCGTCGTTCCCGTCGTCGTCATGGTTGTCACCGGTGTGCTGCTCGGCGTCAGCTGGCGACTCACCTATCTGCTTCTGCCGGCGGTGGCTCTCATCATGATCTGGTTCATCCCCGCGATCTTGCCGAAGATGCCTCGCGTCGGTTCGGGTCGAGTGGATGTGGTCGGACTCATCTTTGTCGGTGTAGGTCTGGCCACCCTGCTCGCCGGAATCAGCAATGCGAGCAAGGGCTTTGTATCAGTCGACTTCCTGGCGCCCATGGCCATCGGTGTTTTGTCGCTCGCAATCTTCGCGTGGAATGAATCACGGGTGAAGAACCCGGCCTTCCCGATCAAGCTCCTCACTCATCCGGCATTTATCGGTGCCGTCATCATGGGCATCTTCTGGAACTTCGCTGCCGGTGGGCTGAGCCAGATGTTGCCAAACATGTGGCAGTACGTCACGCACATCACCCCGTCGCTGATCGGAATTGCGCAGCTACCAATGTCGGCTGCCGGAATCGTCGGTTCGCTGGTCGCCGGTGCGCTACTGTCGCGGGGTGTCGCGTCCCGCTTCATCTCCGTCACCGGTTACGGGTTTCTCGTTCTGGCGTTCATCGAGCTCGCGATTGTGGGTCCAACCTCCAGTTACATCGTCTTCGTCTTCGGCATGGTTCTCGCCGGTTTGGGCTACATGATGAACGCAACGACGCAGGGCAATCTCTTTCTCAAGCTCGCACCGGCAAAGTTTTATGGCGCCGTCACCTCGAGCAAGATGGCCGTCGGCCAGTTCGGATACGCACTCGGTCTCACCGGTACGTCGACCGCAATCAGCATTCTTACGCTCAATCGAGTGAACGAAATTTCTCAGGGTACGGTCACGGGTGAAGAAAACTGGGATGCGATCACGAGCTATATGGCAACCGGCACCACGTCGAACTCCGCTCTGTCTGCGATTCCCGTGGCCCAGATTGAGGGTGCGTACGCCTACGCGTTCAACATGACGTCGGCCGGTGCAGCCGTGCTCATCTTGATTGCGGGCATCCTGATGTTTGTGGCACTGAGTCGCAAGAACGCATCAGTGCCCGTTGACACCTTCATTGAGCGCTAGCACTCGATGACGTTGACGGCGAGGCCGCCTTCGCTGGTCTCCTTGTATTTGGTGTTCATGTCGAGACCCGTCTGACGCATGGTCTCGATGACGGCGTCGAGTGAGACGAGGTGGGTTCCGTCGCCGTGCAGAGCAAGTCGGGCGGCACTGACCGCGGTGGTCGACGCGATGGCATTGCGTTCGATGCACGGCACCTGAACGAGACCGCCAATCGGATCACACGTGAGACCGAGGTGGTGCTCCATCGCGATTTCGGCGGCGTTCTCAATCTGCCGCGGGGTTCCGCCGAGCAACGCGCAGAGGCCGGCAGCGGCCATTGCGCAGGCGGGGCCGACCTCGCCCTGGCATCCCGCTTCAGCCCCAGAGATGCTCGCATTCGCCTTGAACAGAGAACCAATCGCCGTCGCCGTCAAGAGGTAGGTACGCAGGTGCGTCGCCGTCACACCGGGAACGAAGCGCAGGGCATACATCGCCACAGCGGGCACGATGCCGGCAGCGCCATTCGTCGGTGCGGTCACAACGCGCCCACCGGCCGCGTTCTCCTCATTGACCGCGAGGGCAAAAGCGTGAAGCCACTCCGTGGTCGTGTCATGATCGGGGCTTGTTACTGCCTCAAGATTCGCTCGCAGTTGAGCGGCCCGCCGCTGAACGTGCAGCCCACCGGGAAGTTCTCCATGACCTGCCAGGCCGGCAGTTACGCAGTCGTGCATGGTCGACCAAATGAGGTCCAGGCGCTCGTTCAGGTCGTCGAGGGAATGTTGTGCGAGTTCGTTCGCCAAGGCGACCTCTGCGATAGAAATCCCGTGCTGGTCGCAGAGCGCGATCATCGCCTCGGAATTAGTGAAGGGCATCGGCCAACCGATCCCTCCGGCTTCCGAATGTGAGTCACCGTCTCGCCGAATAAACCCACCGCCAATGGAGAAGTACGTTTCCTCGGCGATGGTCTTGCCGTGCGCATCCGTCGCGGTGAGCGTCAAGGCGTTGGCGTGACCGGGTAGTCGTGTGCGTGGCTGAAATTCGATGTCGTCGCGCTCAAAAGTGATGCTGTGTTCGCCCGCCAGATTCAGAGTCGGATCCTCGTCAAGCCGTTCCCACGCGCCCCGCACGTCGTGAGGGTCGGCAGTCTCAGGCGAAAAGCCGGTGAGTCCGGCCACGATGGCACTCGGTGTGCCGTGACCGATTCCGGTCGAGCCCAGAGACCCGAACAAAACGCAGTGAACGCGCGCGACCGGGTCATCGTCCGCGAGACGACCGGAACGCTGCAAGCGAGCTGCGAAGTCTGCGGCAGCGCGCATCGGACCGACGGTATGCGAGCTTGAGGGGCCCAACCCGAGAGAGAAGAGGTCAAAAGCTGAGACGTACGCTGTCACACTTCCTGAGCCTAGAACTAAACCCAGCTCGGAATCCACATATGTGCTTGCCAAAACCAAAATGGTGTTTGCATGCCGGTCCAGATGGGAAAGAAGAAGATGCTGATCATGATGCTGAGAAGGGTGAAAAGGGCGACGAAACGCACGCCGCTGTCTCGGCGGTAGCGAGGGGCATCCCTGCTGCCCAAGATCTTCTGAAACGCAAACACGAGCGCGAGAATCAGAAACGGTTCGAAGACGATCGAGTAGAATTGGAACACCGTGCGGTTGAGATACATCAGCCAGGGCAGGTAGCCGGCTGCGACGCCCAGCAAGACGACTCCGTATTCCCACTTGCGCGAGCGAATAAATGCGACGAGCAACCAGACGAGCGCGATGATTGCCGCGTACCAGATGAGCGGGTTGGGAATCGGCGTGATGGCCGAAGCGCACTCGCTGTAACCGCATCCGTTCTCACCGAGCTTCGAACTCTCGAAGAACATGCTGGTGGGGCGCGTCATGGCGAGCCAGGTCAGTGGGTTTGCCTGATACGGATGCGATGCCACAAGCCCGACGTGAAACTCATAGGCCTGGCGGTGAAAGTCCCACAGCGACTGAAACCACTCCGGAACCCAGGTAAGCAACCCACCCCAACGCTCATCGACGTGAGTGGCGAACCAATCGCGGGCGTAGCCACCCGAGGTCATAATCCACCCGGTCCACGACGCGATGTACACCGCGGCGGCGGTCGGCACCATCAGAGCGAAGGCAATCAGCGCGCGGGGCACGGCTGGCGTTGGCCACCACTTCAGTCCGAGGGCGCGACGGTCGACGATATCCATGACGACGACCCACAGACCGAAGGCGGCCAGAAAGTACAGACCCGACCACTTGATGCTGCACGCGGCACCGAACGCGAGGCCGGTGGCAAGCAGCCACGGTCGCCATGCGGGCGCGTGGTTGCGCGCTCGAATCCACTCGCGGTCGCGCAGAAGAAAGTAGAAGGCCGCCAAAATGACCGCCATGAGCAGGCCGTCGAGAATCGAGACCCGCGACAAGACGATCGCCTGTCCGTCGATGGCCAGAAAGAGTCCGGCGAGCACGCCCATGAGCGTGGAGCCGGTCAGCCGTCGGGCAATCAAAACGAGCAAGAAGACGGCGAGCGTGCCGGCCAGCGCAACCGCAATGCGCCAGCCCACGGGGTCAACGCCGGCAGACGGCGCCATTCCGAGCGCGATCAGCCACTTGCCGAGTGGGGGATGAACGACAAACGACCCAATCGTGTTGAAC
>WLDR01000040.1 GCA_009704705.1 Actinomycetota bacterium
ACACGTCGCTCACTCGGCGAGAGATTGCTTCGACCACCGCTGGCGCGGAGTGACCGGCCATCGACCCGGTGTCGCCGAGTGCGAAGTCAATGTACTCGTTGCCGTCGATGTCCCAAATGCGGTTGCCGCGTGCGCGGTCGACATAGATCGGAAAGCCACCCGCCTTCTTGTTCATCCAGGTCATGGGCACTCGACCGAAGAGGTGATCGGCTCGACCGTAGGCCGCCTGAGACTTGGGGTGAGTGCGGACAAACTCTGCTTGCTCGCGGTCATTCAGTTCGGCTAAACGCTGACGGTCAATCATGATTCTGAGAATACGGGGATAGGTGGTCATCAGGGAATGCGCCATTCCGGTAGCGTGACCACGAACGGGGGTTTTCATCGTGTGGCACGAGGATGTTCTGGGGCAGGGTTTCCAAGCGCGCGAGCTGAAGCTCGGGACCGACGCCGAAGGTGACGTCATCGCGACGCTCGTCAAGGCCCCAGCCCCGACGTTCAACAAAGGCATGCGCTCGTGGTTTCGCGCGAAACCCGTGGCGGCCAACACTGATGTGCTTTACGTGCACGGATGGTCGGACTACTTCTTTCAGGACCACCTCGCGACCTTCTGGCACAACGAAGGCGCTCACTTTTTTGCACTCGACCTGCGCAAGTACGGCCGCAGTCTGCGCGAGGGACAGACGCCCGGCTACGTCGACAACCTCGAGACATACTTTGAAGACATCGATGCGGCCATCGCCGCGATGGGTCCGCGCCGTGGGCGCCGATTGGTCTTGATGGGGCACTCCACCGGCGGACTCACCTTGAGCCTGTGGGCAGCGATGCACCCGAAGCGATTTGATGTGCTGATTCTCAATAGTCCGTGGCTCGAGTATCAACTCTCGGGCACCGCTCGCACTGCCATCAAGCCGGCACTCGATGTCACGGCGCGATTCGACCCCAAGCGCCCAATGCCCAACATCGATTTTGGCTTCTACACGCGAACTGTTTCGAGCGAGTTTGATGGCGAGTGGGACGTCAACCTGCACTGGCGTCCGCTCCGCGGGTTTCCCGTGCGTAGCGGGTGGCTCAAAGCTGTGCTCGCGGGGCACGCTCGAGTCGCTTCGGGGTTGAGTATCGAAGCGCCGACGCTCGTGATGCTCTCGACGCGGAGCATCCTCTCGCCTCGGTGGTCGCCCGACATGGCTCGGGCAGACGTGGCCATTGACGTGAACATCGTTGCTCGACGCGCAATCAACCTGGGCAACAACGTCACGATTCGACGGATCGATGACGCCATGCACGATGTTTTCTTGTCGACAAACGATGCCCGGGCGAAAGCGTTTGCCGCACTTCGCTCGTGGCTCCGGGGTAATTTGTAGCGCTCACCTCTAGGCTCGTTTCATGACTGGGTTTCATGATGATGCCGTTCTTGTCGACACTCATTTCGGCACGGTGCGTGGTTCGCATGACGGCGCCACACTTCGCTGGCTCGGTATTCCTTTCGCCGCGGATCCCATCGGCAAACTTCGGTTTCGCGCCCCTCAACCACCGTCGTCATGGACGGGCGTTCGCGACGCACTCGAGTATGGAAACATTGCGCCACAGGTGCCGACGAAGCTCATTCCGATTCCACCGGGCGTCAAGATTGCCGAGGATTGTCTCAATCTGAACGTCTGGGCTCCAAGTTCCGACGAGGCGCCACAGGCAGGCAAGCGCCCCGTCATGGTCTGGGTTCACGGCGGTGCCTATTTCGTTGGCTTCTCGGCGCAGAAGATGTACAACGCGCGAAACCTGTGCGAAACCAGTGGCGCACTCATCGTCACGGTCAACTACCGTCTCGGTGCGCTGGGCTTTCTCGACTTCTCGTCGTTCGGTGATGCCGAACACCAGTTTGATACCAACCTCGGCCTTCGCGACATCGTCGCGGCACTGAACTGGGTGCGAGACAACATCGCCGCCTTTGGCGGTGACCCCGACGACGTCACCCTGTTCGGCGAATCGGCCGGCGGAGGTTGTGTCACCGCGTTGATGACGTCGCCACACGCCACCGGGCTGTTTCACAAAGCGATTGCGCAGAGCTCACCCGTCACGAGCGTGTACGGCACCGAGCGCGCAACATCCATCGCGAGAATGTACCTCTCGCTCATTGGCGTTGACCCGAGCGAGGCGAAGACGAAGCTTCGAGCGATGGATGCACATGATCTCGCAGCTCCGACTCTCAAGCTCCTCAACGAGGTGGCGACAACGTCACCGGGGGCCGTCGCATTCGCGCCCGTCATCGACGGTGACGTTCTGCCGGAGGCGCCGATCGATGTTTTTCGCGAGGGGCGCGAGATGCGCATCCCGCTGATTATTGGCACCAACCACGACGAGACGTCGCTGTTCAAGTTGATGAAATCGCCGCTGATGCCGATGCACGAGTCGACGGTGCAGGAGATGTTTGATCAGGTGCTTGCCGAGAAGCCCGAACTCGCCCACATCGAGGGAGACATCACGCGCGCGTATCCCGATTACCCGAAGCAAAAGGGCGCGATGGAGATTTCGCGGGATGCGGGTTTCCGAATGCCTTCCATCTGGGCCGCCGAGGCGCACTCGCGCGTGGCACCGACGTGGATGTATCGCTTTGACCAGGCGCCGCCGCTTCTGCGATTTTTGGGCATTGGGGCGAGCCACGCCGCTGAATTGCCCTACGTGTTTGGAACGCTGCCAGAAAAGGTGCGTGCGGTCGACATTGGCTTTCGTTTTGGTGGACTGAAAGAAGCCCATGCGGTGTCTGAACGCGTGCAGGCGCACTGGTCCGCATTCGCGCAAACCGGTGATCCACAAACGGCAACTCTGCCGTGGCCGCGCTATGACGAAACGACGCGCACGACGCTTCTCATCGACTCGCACGACAAAGTCGAAGACGACCCCGATGCCGAGGTTCGAAAAGCGTGGGGTGAAGAACCGATTGGCTTTAGCTAGTTGGTAGCACGGTCTCTAGCGGAAGTTAACGAACTGCAGGGAGACGCCGTAGTCGCCGGCCTTGAGCATGGCCATGGTCGCTTGCAGGTCATCCCGACTCTTCGAACTCACGCGAACTTCGTCGCCCTGAATCTGAGCGTGAACCGACTTCGGGCCCTCGTCGCGAATCGCCTTCGTGATTTTCTTCGCGGATTCCTGGTCGATGCCCTGCTTGAGATTCGCTTCGATGCGGAATTCCTTTCCGCTCGCAAAAGGCTCGCCGGCATCCAGGCTGCGAAGCGAGATGCCTCGTTTGATGAGTTTGGCTTCAAACACCTCAAGAACGGCCTTCACGCGCTCTTCGGCGCTGGCCTTGAGGAGAATCTTCTCGCCACTCCATTCGATAGACGCTCCGACCCCCTTGAAGTCGTAGCGCGTCTCAATCTCT
This sequence comes from Actinomycetota bacterium, assembly GCA_009704705.1. Taxonomy (GTDB): domain Bacteria; phylum Actinomycetota; class Actinomycetes; order Actinomycetales; family Microbacteriaceae; genus RFQD01. The sequence continues at coordinate 3,374 of WLDR01000040.1, forward strand.
TTCGACGCTTGATTGAGGGCGTTATCCGCCTCCATCTTGTCGACTTTGCTTACAACGTCAAACGATGAATCTGCCATGTGGACAGAATAGAGGGTCATGACTTCTCGCCGTGTTCGACAGCGCCGAGCCCTCGCCGTCGGCGTAGGGCTGATTGTTGTGGTCTTGATTCTGGTTTCCTGCTCGAACGCGATGTTTGGGCAAGCATCGAGCGGACCATTTCCGAAAGCGGCACCACTCCCCGCGTGGGCTGAGGGGGTGGATGCGCAGAACGCGACGTCCCTCTCCATCGCTACGCTGGCCAGCCCCGAGTGGGTCGCGAGTGCGGCAGAGAAGACGGGAATCCCCGAGCGCGCGCTCGCCGCCTACGCGGGTGGGGCGTTGAGGTTGTCGGTGACGAACCCCGAGTGCGGTCTCACCTGGAACACGCTTGCCGGGATCGGCTGGGTGGAGTCGCACCACGGAACCATTTTTGACGGGTACATCACGGATGACGGTTCGATGAGTGAGGCTGTTTACGGAATCACGCTCGATGGCGACAACGGAACGATTGCAATGCCAGATTTTGACGACGGCAACTTCGATCTCGATCCGAACGGCGACCGCGCAGTTGGACCGATGCAGATAATTCCCCCCACCTGGGCCGCATGGCACGTGGATGGCAACCTCGACGGCGTCGAAGACGGCCAGAGCATTGATGACAGCGTGCTCGTGTCGTCGGGTTATCTCTGTTACAACTCCGACACCATGGCGAACCGTGCGGGCTGGAATCAGTCGATTCGCGCCTACAACGACGTTCCGATTTATGCCATCGACGTTGCCGCCAAGGCCGACGAATACGAGCGCGCGACGGCCTGCACGATTTTCTGTTGAGCGCCGCAGACGAGTAGTCTTTATCAGCGCAGTTGCCCGAGAATCCGTTTTGGGGTGGTTGTGCAACTGGCGAGTTACCCAAGCGGCCAAAGGGATCTGACTGTAAATCAGACTGCTCTGCATTCGGGGGTTCGAATCCCTCACTCGCCACAAATAAGAAAAGCCCCCATTGCGGGGGCTTTTCTTATTTGTTGGCCGGATTGAGTGAATTCGAACCCGGGTTCTTGGTGCCGCGGCGTTTGCGAAGCGACGCTTCGCGCCGCGGACCCTCACTCGCCACAAATAGATGACGCCCCGTAATTGGGGCGTTATCTATTTGTGGCTCGTTCGATGGTCATTCGACCTGGGTTTCTTCGGCTCTTGATTCTGAGCGACGCGCAGCGAGCGACGGGCGCGAGCCCTGCATCCTCATCGAAGACGACGCCGGCAAGCCCAGCATGTTTCTTGACTGGACGGACTTCAAGCTCGCTCAGGGCAGCGGGGCCGAATTTGAGCGTGCCGTTGGGGCAAAACTCTTGAACCAGCTCGGCACTTTACTTGGGGTTTTCGCACAAAAAATCGTTTTGATTTCACTAAACCACTAGAATTTGCTCATCAAGTGTTGGGCTTTAGCCCAATAGAACTTGCGAGTGAAGAGGGTTTCAAGTGAGAAAGAAATTTTTTGGATTCGCCATTCTGGCGAGCCTTGTGGTCGCGCTGTTCCCAGCCGTAGCCGCTCCTGCAAACGCAACTGGTGACTACAACTTTCTGATGTTCTCGAAGAGCGGCATCACCGACCCAAACCCGAACCAGGAAGACCTCACCATGAAGGCCGCCTTGGAAGAAATTGGCACCGTAACGCTCTTTGATGGTGGCGACGGTACTGCCAGTGCATGGACCACTGCTCTCACGGGCATGAACGCAATCGTGTTCCCCGAGGGAAACGTCTACAACAACGGTGCCGCGATGCTTCCGGAAGCAGCGACCGTTGTGAAGAATTGGATCTCGGCTGGCGGTCGTGCCGTTGGAACCGGTTCCTACACCCACACGAACTTTATCGAGTACCTCACCGGGATTGATCGCACGACCTGGTGTAACCGCTCCCTTGAGGCGAGCGGCGATGTTTGGACCCTCGCTGTTGCCTCAGACACGCTTCCGGCAACCATTCTCACGGGCGACTACACCGGTGGAATTTGTGACTGGAACCTCTGGTCGGCTGCAGAGAAGGTTGGAACGACGGTTATCTACGGCAACGACGCGCAGAACAACATGGGCATCGTTCAGTTCGCAGTTGGCACTGGGACGTTCACGTACTACGCCTTCGATTGGTACCCCAACTCCGGCGAAACCCTCACAGTTCTCCCACAGTGGAACGAAGCTCTTCGTCTCGGAGCCGCCGGAACGTTCGAAGAAGCGGCAGGCGGTGGTGGTGATAGCGCACCCGCCTTTACCCTCGAGCTCGAGCTCGCACTCAGCGTGGGTGACACTGTTGCCGGCGGTCCGGTAACGGTGTCGGCATCGGGCCTGCAGCCTGACAGTGCGTGGAACCTCGTGTTGCGTTCGACTCCTCAAACAATCGACCTCGGTACGGTTGGCGCTGACGGACTCATCTTGTCTGAGGTCACTATTCCCGCAGGTCTTGAGCCTGGCTGGCACTCGCTCACCCTCACGGGAACCGGTGCAGACGGAATCGCCTACATGCGTGTTGCTCGCTTCTTCATCGCAGAGGACGGCACGCTCGGCGAACCAGTCATCTACGAGGACGTCATTGAGGCCGCGCTCGTCAACACGGGTCTGACCTACGCAATCATCGCGGGTGAGACGCTACTCGTCTTGCTCTTCGCGTTTGCCGCATGGATGGCATTCGGCGCCAAGAGCCGCCTGCGCTTCGCAGCTATGGACGAGCGTCTTGCAGTGATGAACCGCAAGCTCAACCGGCTCTACGGTTCAAGCCGCAATAGCAGGTAGTGCTCGACAGAACGATCAAAAAGCGCCCCACGAGAGTGGGGCGCTTTTTGATGGGCGGGTTCGCAAACGCCCATTAGGTGAAGCGACTGAATGACAACAAGATAACGCCCCGGTGTTGGGGCGCCTTCTCGTCGCGTCTCGATCGCGAGAGCGGTGTGTAATCAGCAGCAACCGGTGTCGTCGCAGCATCCACCGCCGCCACCCGAAATTTCGTTGAGCTGGGTCATGTCGCCTCCCTCCTGAAAAAGAGCTTTGTGCATACATCGAAAAGCATCGATGTGATAAAACAGTACCACCCTCATATCGATGATTGTCAATGTATAGTTTCAATTGTGGTGAACAGCGAAACGTGGACAACTGCTCCGTCTACATCCTCTATCGCATTGCAACTTAAAGCCCTCGGCGACGAAACGCGACTGAGTCTCCTCCTCAAGGTTGCCAGCGCAGAGTCGGAAGACGGAGCCTGCATCTGTGACCTCACCCCCGACACGAAACTCGCACAGAGCACGGTGAGTCATCATATGAAGCTCTTGGTTGGCGCGGGTTTGCTCAGCCGCACTCAGAGGGGAAAATGGGCCTACTTCTCGTTGACGCCTGCCGCCACAAATGTCTTGAACGCGGTCGGGCTGGGTTCGGGCGTATACGCAGATGACGGAGACGATCAGTAGTCCAGCCGCGGCCGCTCGAAGTCGTTTCGTCGGGAAGAAGGTAGCAAATTAACTACCCAAGGGTTAGTTATGGAATACACTGGGCGTACCTAGCTCGTTTATCCAAAGGAACTCAACTTATGTCACGACGCAAAAGCATCATTACTGCGCTGTCCGCAACGTTCACGACTGCGGGTCTCGTGGTGCTCGGGGCAGGACTCACCTCCCCAGCGCAAGCAATTGATCCACTACCTTCCACGGACAAGATGTACGTGCTCAGCTGCCCAGAGGGGACCTATGACGGCCCAACCTCAACTTTCACACTGTTTTACAACGACCTCACGACGCCTCTTAACTCGATGCAGTTGTTCAGCGTCGACCCCGTGACTGCGGAAGCGACGCCCATTGGCGACGGTTCGGGCTCGAACGTCCAGATTACGACTGGCTCGTCTTCGTGGTCGAGTTCGTGCGGTTCTGAACCGGCGTGGAACCCCGTGACGCAGACTGCGTACTTCGGCGCACAACTTTATGAAAACGGTTCGTCAAGCCGTTTTCTGATGACTCTTGATTTGGAAACTGGAGAATCAACGGCAGTCGGCGAGTTCACTGGATTCGTGCCAGGAACTGACGATTGTGGTAGCGATTTTCAGAGCCTCGCGATCGGATCAAATGGGGCGGCGTATGTCTTCGATTCAAACGCCTGCCTCTACTCGCTTGACCTAGCGACTGCACAGCTGACCTACATCGGAGGTGGCGCCAACGGCGCAGCGGGACGCTACTATCCGCAAGCGTGGTCGCTCAATCCTGCAACGCAAGTGTGGCAGGCACTGGATAACGAGGACGAGTTCCTCAGCTCAGTTGATGTCACCACGGGAAATCTGTCGACATCGGGCCCGACAGTAACCTTCGACGGCCCGTACGACCCGCAGTCGCTCGAGTTCGATTCGCTGGGAAGAGGTTGGGTCCTCAACGAAGAATCCGCGCCAGGCGCTCCAATAGCTACCTCCAACTTGTATACCCTTGACCCTGCCAGCGGTGACGTAACCCTGGTGGCTGAACCGTTCACTGATGCTGACGGTCCGTTCGCATCATCCGCACTGCTCATCACCCGCCCCGCAACGGAGCTGGCCAACACCGGCCTTGGCAGTTCGACCGCGTGGATGTGGAGCACGATCGGCGCGTCGCTTCTTGTAGCCGGCATCGCGCTTGCTGTAGCCCGACGCCGACAGGCTTAGCAAGAATCGTTCACCAAAAGAGGGGCCCGGCGCGATGCCGGGCCCCTCTTTTTTGCCTCCCGTGTGCGCCGCGAGTGACATAGCGCTCTAAATGTGATATCTATTTACACGGAGGTTCACACAAATGAAAAAGCACATTCTCATCGCGTCAACGACAGCGACTCTCGCTGCCCTCTTGCTGTATCCCGGCGCGGCCATGGCTGATCCGACAATCGCTCACAACAATTCAATTAATTCCTGCTCGTATTCCCCGAGCACGGTGACAGTCAATCAGGGCGACTCTTCACCGAATCACACCCAAACGCTCACAGGTACAGCGGCAACTATCGATAGTCAACCAAACATGGTCTACTACTCTGCGTACCTCTATGTAGATGGCGTTCTTGCCTATGGTGCTGATGACTGGTGGGATGAGATGGCGTCTGTGACGCGAAACATCTTCGGCTGGACAGCGGACAAAGCGGGCGAAACCCACGTTTGGAAGTACTACGCGACCTCGCAAGACTTGACGCAATTGAATAGCACGGTTCTGTGCACACTGACGGCATCGTTCGGTCCCACTGTGCCGCCCGTGATTTCAGGACAAGCATCGCCGGTTGTCAAGCCGGGAGACACCAGCGTCGCGACGTTCACGGCATCGCAAACCCCGGCTAACGCGCAGTCGAACATTGTGTGGACAATCTCGGGCGGCGCGGATCAGAGCCTGTTCAGTCTGGGAACCGATGGTGCGCTCACATTTCTTAGTCCCGCCGCGGATGGCACCTATACGGTAGTCATCTCTGCGACAGACCAGTTCAGCAACGTCACAAACCAAACGGTCACCGTCACAGTGAGCGACACGCCACCTAGCTCAGCAAGTAATCTTCCGGAGACGGGTTTCTCGACGCTGAGCTTCGGCACTGTCAGTGGCGCGCTGATCGTCATCGGCGCAGGCCTTGTGTTCCTTCGCCGTCGCCGCCGCGCGCGCATAGGCACGCTCGGGTGAGCGGTTCGCCCGGCCTATAGCCCCTGCGCGAGCCGAAAGTAGGCAGCGTTCCAGCGCACCTCTTTGTGAAACTCGCGCAGGGTCGTGTGCTCGTCGATGACGAGCAGTTCTGCGCCGGCCATCTCGGCCCAGTCGCGGAACACGTCGACCCCAACTGCGGTGCTCATCACGGTGTGGTGGGCTGCTCCCGCGGTGAGCCAAGCAGCGGCGGATGTCGCGAAGTCGGGCTGTGGCTTCCACACGGCGTGCCCGACGGGAAGGCGGGGCATGGGTGCGTCGAGGGGCACGTTATCGACGACGTTGGCGACGAGCCGGAACCGGTCACGCATGTCGCTTAGGGCAACGACCACGGCGGGACCCGAGTCGGCCGTGAACACGAGGCGCACGGGGTCATCCTTGCCTCCAATGCCGAGCGGGTGGATTTGTAGGCTCGGTCGGGCTGTGGTCAGCGACGGGCTCACTTCGAGCATGTGTGCACCAAGGATTTTCTCCTGGCCGGGGGTGAGGTGGTACGTGTAGTCCTCCATGAGGGATGCACCACCGGGCAGGCCCGCACCCATGACGTTAGCGACGCGCACGAGAATTGCGGTCTTCCAGTCTCCTTCAGCACCGAAACCATACCCATCGGCCATGAGGCGCTGCACGGCGAGTCCAGGAAGCTGCTTCAGACTTCCCAAGTCTTCAAAGCTTGTCGTGAATGCGCCGAAGCCACCGCCTTCAAGGAAGGACCGCAACCCGAGTTCGATTGCTGCGCCATCACGGAGCGACTGGTGCCGAGCTCCATCCTTGAGTAGCTCTGGCACGACGTCATAGGAGGTGAGGTATTCGTCGACGAGGTCGTCAATCGCTGACTCAGTCGCGGCGTCCACAGCCTCGACGAGTTCGTTCACACCCCATGTGTTGACCTGCACTCCGAACCGGATTTCGGCTTCGGTCTTGTCGCCCTCGGTGACGGCTACGTAGCGCATGTTGTCGCCGAAGCGAGCGAGTTTGAGGTTCTGCGCGGCATCCCAGCCGGCTGCGGCGCGCGCCCAATTGGCTACTTGCGTGACCACTGCCGGGTTGGAGACGTGACCGACGACGGTCTTGCGGGCCAGGTTCATTCGGCTGAGAATGTAGCCGTGCTCGCGGTCGCCGTGCGCGGCCTGATTCAGGTTCATGAAGTCGAAGTCAATCTCGTCCCACGGCAGCGCAACGTTCGCTTGGGTGTGCAGGTGAAGCAGTGGCTTGGAGAGCACACCGAGCCCGTGAATCCACATCTTCGAGGGGCTGAAGGTGTGCATCCACGTAATCACGCCGATGACCGAGTCGTCGCTGTTGGCCTCGATCATGGCGCGACGAATCGCGTCGCTCGACTTCAGTACGGGCTTCCATTCGACGGTGACCGGGATGGTGTTGGCCGCCCCAAGAGAGGCGGCAACCTCCTGTGACTGCTCTGCGACCTGGCGCAACGTCTCCGCGCCGTAAAGGTCTTGGCTGCCGGTGAGAAACCACACGGATTTGGTCTTGAGATTGGGGATGATGCTGCCGGTCATTGTCGGGTCCTTCTTTGCAGGGGTGGGTGTCAGATCAGCTCAGCCGCGGTGCGTTCGATCGCGAGCCCCGCGCGGTAGCGAATGAGATAGGTGG
>WLDR01000041.1 GCA_009704705.1 Actinomycetota bacterium
ATTCTCGATGAGCCGACAAACGACCTCGACACCGACATGTTGGTTGCGATGGAGGACCTGCTCGACACCTGGCCGGGCACCCTGCTCGTTGTCTCGCACGACCGCTACCTGCTCGAGCGCGTCACTGACAATCAGTTCGCCGTGCTCGATGGGCACCTACGTCACCTCACCCGCGGTGTCGACCAGTACCTCGAACTTCGTGCGGCTGCACTCAAGTCGGGTGGCTCGGGTGCGTCGGGTGGTTCCGGCGGTGGGGCGACCGCACCCAAGGCGCCACGGGTTCCCGCTCTCACGGGCGCTGACCTGCGCAATGCCGAAAAAGAAGTCGCGGCCATTGACCGCAAGATCACAAAGTTGCAGGCCGAGATTGTGACCGCGCACGAAGCACTCGCGACGCACGATCAGAGTGACTTCACGGGGCTCGGTGAACTGACCGCTCTGACTGCGAAGCTCGCAGACGAAGTTGCCACACTCGAAGCACGCTGGCTTTTGCTTTCGGAGCAGATCGAAGCTAGTCGCTAGCGCGAACCAAAAGTCCTGACACTACCGAGGTCGATGATCTCGTTGACAGCACGGCACAGGCCCATAGCTGTCTCATTCGCCATTTCGGTCGTCTTCGCGGCGGGTAAATGCCCTGCGCGTCGCGGGGATGAGCAAACTCTTTTTGCTCGAGGGCTTGACGAGCAACTTATGACAGTGTACAAATGCGTTAGCACTTGCTTTCCTATTCACATTCACAACGAAAGGCATAATCGTGATTCGTCGTTCCTCTCTAGCGGCTTTTGTCGCTGTGGCGGCAGTTGTCGCTACATTAACTGGATGCTCATCCTCGGGTGAACCTGCCAGCACCGAACCGGTTCCAATCGGATTGCTCACTGACCTCAGTGGGCCCGCAGGTATCTTCGGTCCTCCCACCCAGAACGCTGCTGAACTCGCTGTTGCGGAAATCAATGCCGCGGGCGGGGTCAATGGTCGCACCGTAGAACTCTTCATCGCCGACGAGACGGGTGTTCCCACTGCTGGTGTGAGCGCAGCACAGCGCCTCATCCAGGAAGACGGGGTTGTCGCCCTCTTCGGTCAGCACAACAGTGCGACTCGCGACGCGGTCGCCCCGGTGACGGCCACGGCAGGTATCGCCTACTTCCACACCCCGTTGGCTGAAGGTAACTTCTGTGCCGCGAATGTGATTTCGAACGGTGAGGTTCCTGCACAGCAGCTGGCGCCGGCCATTCCTTACATCCAAGAAGAGACCGGCAAGAAGAAGTGGTTCCTGCTTGGCGCTGACTACATTTGGGGTCAAACCGTCCTTGCTCAGGCCGCAAAATACATCGAGGCTAGCGGTGGCGAGGTAGTTGGAGAAGAACTGGTTCCGATTGGCACCACTGACTTCCAGAGCGTCATCACCAAGATCAAGCAAAGCGGAGCGGAGCTGATCATCCCAGCCATCTTCGGTGGCGATGCAATCACGTTTGAGAAGCAAGCCTTCGATGCTGGAGTAGGTAACTCAGCCGTCCAGCGACTCGGTGTCATCTACGAAGACGGAACGCTTGGCGCCATGGGCGCTGAGGTGACCGACGGAATGTTTGTATCCATGGCATACAACGAGGCTCTGGACACTCCGGCGAACACCGCGTTCCTCGAGGCATACTATGCAAAGTTCGGCCCCGAAGCACCGCCACAGACGGCGCTCTCTGAGCAGACTTACGTTGCTATCCACGCGTGGGCAGCTGCTGCAAACAAGGCCAAGTCAACCAACGGGACAGATGTTCTGAAGGCGCTCTCCGGCCTCACGTACGACGGACCCTCGGGAACGGTGACCTTCGGTGCGGATCACTTCGCAACGCAGTCAATCGTCCTGACTCGAGTTCAGCCTGATGGCGTGTCGGTTGTCTCCACGACGTTCGACTCCGTTGACCCGGAGCAGAACTGCAGCGAACCCATGGGCAAGTAGGACTCGTCCCACTCCATGGATTTCGCATTCCTCGTCGACCAGGGCTTGGGTATCTTGGCAACTGCCTCGGTATCCGCCCTGGTCGCGATGGGTTTGGCCTTGTCATTCCGGCTCATGGGCATCATTAATCTCGCCAGTGGCGACTTCATGATGATCGGGGCCTATTCGGTCTTAACTTTTGTGGCCATCGGGCTTCCCTACGTCGTAGGGGTGCTCGCTGCCTGCGTTATCGGTTTCTTGCTCGGTGCGCTAACTGAGCGGGGCCTCCTGCAACGCTTCTCGCGGGCACCCGAACTCGCAATTCTCGGGACGTTCGGTCTGGGTATCGTGATTCGGCAGGTTGTAGAGCTCATCTACGGCAAAAACTTCCAATTTGTTGAGAATCCACTTCCTGGATCGGTTGAAATCGGTGGAGCCGAGTTTTCGATCTACCGCCTCGTCCTCATCGGGGTTTCTGTCGTCGTGATTGGCGCACTGCTTCTCGTCCTAACCTTGACGCCGCTCGGAGTTAAGGTGCGTGCTGTCGCAGCAGATGGTGATTTGGCCGAAACTCTCGGGGTTCGATCACGCAGACTCAAGCTCGTAGTTTTTGCCGTTAGCACTGCCATGGCGAGCCTGGCTGGCTCGCTGATCGCACCATTGACCAACGTCGGACCCGGAATGGGTAACGCCTACCTGTTCGTCATGTTTGTGGTGGTCATTGTCGGTGGTGCTCGGGTGAGTATGGTGCTGGTTGCCGCTCTGGCGATCGCAATCGTTCAAAACGTCACGACACTCGTCGTTGACTCTCTCGTCGCCAAACTTGCGATTCTGGCGATGGCATTCATCGTCTTGGCAGCCAGTCGTCCATCTACGAAGGGAGCAATCGTATGATCAGGCGCTCGATTGCCGTGCTCGCTTCTGTTTCCGTGCCGATGGTGGCGCTGATGCTGGGCGGCTACCAAGGCGGTCTCTTCGCACAATTTGCACTTTATGGTGTCGCAACAGCAGCCCTGGCGCTCTGCTGGGGATTCGCCGGGATACTCAGCCTCGGTCATGCGGTCTCCTTTGGAATCGGTGCTTACGTAGCCGCCTGGTGCGGTATCAACATCCCCGAAGGCGGAACCATCCTCGGCATTCTGCTTGGTGGACTCGCTGCCGGGTTTGTCTCGATGCTCGTGGGTCTGGTCGGTTTACGCGGTCGGGTCAACGTCATCACTTTCGCGTTGCTCACCTTCGTTCTGCTTTTTGGCGCGGTTGAGGTCGTCAATCAACTGACACCCATTACGGGAGGATTCAACGGGCTCGCCGGAGTGCCTTCTCTCAATCTGGGCGACCTCTGGACGGCCGACCCCGTGTCCCAACGCGTAATCGTGACGATTGCTGCTGTGGGCCTGTTGTGGAGTCTGATTGTCGTCGCGCGCAGCCCTTTCGGCGGCGTCCTCGTCTTGGCAAAGACCCATGCAATCCGAGCCGCCTCGTCCGGATACAACATTCCTGCCTTTCGAATCGGAACGTTCTCGTTTGCGGGAGTTGTGACCGGGCTTGCAGGCGCACTCTTCTCTACTCAGACCCAGTTCGTCGCACCTGATCAGATCAGCTTGGCGCTGGCCACCAACTTTGTCCTTTGGGCAATGATTGGTTCTCGCACAAGCCTGATTGGGTCTTTCTTCACCGCTATCGTCATCAGCTTCATCACCAATGAGCTCGCGGATCGGTTTCTCACCGTCTGGCTGCTTGCCATGGGCATCATCTTCATCGCCGTCGTGGTTCTCATTCCCGACGGCGTGGCGGAGGCAGTTCTCAAACGGTTGCCCGAACGATGGCACCCTCGCAGGGTGGTCACGCTCACGACAGCGACGGAAGATACCAGTGGCGGGGGCGCGGCTCTCGAGGCTAAAGCAATCACCTGCGTTTTCGGCAAGTTCACTGCAGTTGATGATGTCAATTTCACGGCGCGCGGGGGCGTGCACTGCCTCATTGGCCCCAACGGCGCCGGCAAGTCCACGCTCCTCAATGCACTCTCTGGCACGGTTCCTCCGTCCAATGGAACGTGGCGCATTGGCGACACGGACCTCACGAAAATGCGGCCGTGGCATATGGCTCGAGCCGGAGTTGCGCGCAAGTTCCAAACCCCCGCAATTGCGCCGGAGCTCACCGTGGCTCAAAACCTCGCTGTTGCGCGAATGGGAGTGACCGTGCATCCGTTGGCCTTGATCTTTACGAAGTGGCGCGCGGACCTCACTTCAACGGCGTGGCGAATTCTCGAAGCCGGCGATCTCGTGCGTCTGCTCGACACCCCCGCTTTCCGCCTATCGCACGGGCAACGCCAGATTCTCGAATTGGCCATGACATTCGCAAGTCGGCCCACACTTGTGCTGCTGGATGAGCCGACAGCAGGAATGACAGCCGGTGAAACCGCGAGTGTCGCGGAAATTCTCCGCACTGAAGCCTCTGCACTCGACATTCCAATCGTCGTTGTCGAACACGACATGGCGTTGATCCGCTCTGCTGCTTCAGCGGTCACCGTGTTGCAAGCGGGGCGGGTGCTGGCCACGGGCACCGTCGAAGAGATTGAGAACAATGCAGACGTCACCCGCGCTTACGTTGGGGAGGGTCACTGATGCCATTGCTTGACGTGCAGGGCCTCGTTGCTGGCTATGCCGGTGCGCGCATCGTTACGGGCTTAGACCTTGCCATTGAACCTGGTGAAGTAGTCGCACTGCTCGGACGGAACGGAGCGGGAAAGAGTACTGCAGTAGCAGCAATCACGGGCACTCTTCCCGCAATGGCCGGCAGCATCGCCATCGGAGGCGCAGACGTCACGAAAGCTGCACCTTCCCGGCGATTTCAACTCGGGATGCGCACGGTCCGTCAGGACCAACCAATCCTGCGCGACCTGACCGTTGCGGAAAATTTGCGCCTGGTCGGAGCCTCGAAGGAAGACGCGGCCGAAGGGTTCCCCTTCCTTGCCGAGCGTTCGTCTCAACGGGCGGGAACGCTCTCCGGAGGTGAGCAGAAAATGCTCGCCGTCGCCCGTGCGGCGGCAAACCCAGGCTTGCTCTGGATTCTCGACGAGCCGAGCGAAGGTTTGCAGCCGAAAAACGTCGACAGGTGCGCGCAACTGATCCGCGAAGCGGCGGCTCGCGGAGTCGGCGTTCTGCTGGTCGAGCAGCACATCGGAATGGCCCTCAACGTGGCTGATCGCTGGCTTGTCATGGAAACCGGCGCTGTCATCGATCACGGCGAGGTGTCAGCCACAACCCACGAGACCGTTAGTCGACGGCTCGCAGTCTAGAAACCGAAAGGGACTTGAATCAAAATGGCCACACGTACTCTCAAAGACTGGCAGGCGCTCTCAACCAAACAGCGGGGAGACGCTCTCGAGGAGGCTCGCACGGCGGCTCTCGCCTCCGCTGATATGGGGGTCTTTATCTCCATTGCAGAGCAGGATGCTCTGACTGAGGGAGGGCCGGGAGTTCTCGCCGGTATCCCCATCGCCGTCAAGGACAACATCGATGTGGCCGGACTTTCGACCACAGGTGGCACCGACTTCCTCGACTTTTCGCCCGACGTGAATGCCGACGTCATTACCGCGCTGCGTTCGGAGGGTGCGGTTGTTGTCGGAAAGACGAATCTTCACGAACTCGCTTTTGGACTCACGAGTAACAACGGCGCGCATGGACCCGTGCGGAACCCCTTCGATCCATCGCTCAGCGCCGGTGGGTCTTCGGGCGGAAGTGCGGCAGCAGTGGCCCGGGGGATTGTCCCCGTGGCGATCGGGACGGATACCGGAGGTTCGATGTCGGTACCGGCAGCTTTCTGCGGTGTCTTCGGCCTTCGACCAACCACGGGCCGCTACCCGTCGGACGGGATTATCGGGTTGTCGTGGACACGAGACACGGCAGGCGTCTTCGCCAACACCGTCGCAGATCTGCGTTTCGTCGATGAACTCATCACGGGCGAAGGCGACAGCGTCGAAGTCAGCAAGCCAAAGGAAATTCGGATTGGTGTTTCTGACGCGTATCTTGCCGACTTGGAAAAGACGGTGGGGGCTCGATTTGACGAGGCCTTGTCGGCCCTTCGTGATGCCGGTGTGCAGATTGTGCCCGTGAACCTAACGAACCACTTTGAGCGAACCGCTGAATCCAACATGACAGTCGTTTTGTATGAAACCCCCCACACGTTGATTTCATATTTGCGAGGCACCGGAATGTCGGGACTGCCAGATGACCTGAGCGCGACTTCCGCACTGACGAAATCACCGGATGTCGCAGGCGTGCTCTCCTTTATTCACGACAATCGTGTTCCGACACTGGATTACCGTCGCGCGGCAGACAATCGCTGGCAGTTGCGCAGGCAATTCATTTCGCAGTTGGACGATGCGGGTGTGCACGCAATCGTGTTCCCGACGGTGCCAATCTTGCCGCCAAAGCTGGGCGAAGACGCCGAGGTCGAGCTCAACGGCTCTACCCGTTCACTGTTCGATACGCTGACACGCCTTACTTCACCAGGTGCGTTGATGGGTATGCCAATGGTGACTGTTCCTACCGGAGACCCGAAGGCAGTTCCTGTCGGACTCACCGTGATGGGCCGACCCTTCGACGACCGCGAAGTGCTTCGAATCGCCGAAACTGTGTCGACGATCTTGCGGCCTACTGGCGCCCGGTCCTGATCTGGCGGAATCCGTCAGGTGTAACCTCGACGAGTTCTGTGGTGAGCACCGTCCCCCGGTCACGGCTCAAAAGACGAGAACCCCCGAGCCGGGTGGAACGGAGCACCGCACTGATTTCTGAGGGCTCCGAGCTCTTGGCGATGCCCAGTGCCTGAGCATACAAATGGATGCTGTCATAGACAGACTTGGCCATGCTGCTCAATCGCGGAGCGAGTTCGCCAAATCTCTCCCGATAGCGACGGGCGACCGAGTCCATCTCGTCGGCAAGTGTCGGCATGAAGTATTCCTGCGTTGACCAAATTCCGTTTGCTGCCTCGCGGCCGGTGTGATCGAGCAACGAATCGTCAAAATTGGTGGCAAGAGTTCGGAACCGTGAGCGCAGCCCTGAATCGTAAAACGCCCGCTCGAACAAGACCGCATCGATGCCCACAAGCGAAGAGAGGATTAGGTCCGCCCCGCTTCTCGAGATTTGATCAATCACTTCGTCGAACTGAGCAGTGCCGAGCGGTTGATAGTGTTCTCCCGCAATGACCCCGTGATGACGTTCAATGACCTCGTTGGCGACCATCCCAATTGAGCGAGGCCAGACGTAATCAGAACCCAGGATGAACCAGTGCCGAGAGTTCGTTTGATCCATCATCATTGGGACCGAGGCTGCCAGCTGGTCGAGGGGCGTTTCCCCGAACTGGAAGAAGTTCGCCCCGGAGGGCGTGTGCTCGCTCATCGCGGCAGCGAGAAAAAGAGTTCCCCGCGCTGTAGCGACCGGCCGAATTGCCTGGAGTGAAGCGGATGATATGCACGCTACGACGACTTCGCAGTTCTCCGTGACGGTGAGCCGGTTGAAGGCGGCAAGCGCAGCGCCCTGATCTGTTCGATCATCTGCGACGACGAGCTCTGCGGGGCGAGGACCAAAGGCCGAACTTGCGTTGAGCTCTTCGACCGCGAGCGTGGCGGCATTTGCCACAGCCCTGCCCAGCAGACCCGCCGTTCCCGAGAGCGGCGCGAGGAGCCCAATCTTAAGTCCGCCAGGAATGCGACCTTCGAGCTCGGAATCGGCCGATGCAGAGAACCAGGGGAGGCACTCTGGCCCCAGCTGGACCCTCACCGTAATGCGTGTGCCGTTTTCGATCGGCTTGAGATCGACGCGGATGTGTCCGCTCCAGGGGGTTTCTTGCACGAGAATAACGCGCTGTTCTTCAAGCACCTCCACGATGCGACCAGATGACTCAATGGTCGAGCCGTCCGGATGCGGAATGTTGAACATGACCGCTGCACCGACCTCAAGCTGGAGGCAGTGCTCGAGGATCGGCCAACCAGAAGTGTTGCCGCTCGAGAGTTGGCGCCACAGCTCGCTGGGGGTCTTTTCAGACTCCGCGTTGACGAAGAAGCTGAGATCGCCGGTCAAAAGCTAGCGCCCGCCGGGCTCCGTGCGTGCGGCCAAGTTGTCTACGTCGCCCTGGTAAACGTCGCGCAAGAATTGCAAAACGTCGTCGGCGCGGTTAGGGCCGAGCGAGTAAAAACGGAACTGGCCTCGTCGCTGTTCCACGACCATATCGGCATCCCTCAGCACACGCAGGTGCGACGAGATGGCCGCCCGGGTCACATCGGGGAAATGTTCCGCAAGAGAACTAACCGGAAGTTCGACGTCCTTGCTCAGAATTTGGAGTATCGAACGTCGCGTCGAATCTGCCATTGCTGAGAAAGCCATCTTGGCGCTGTCGGGCATTTTTCCTTCCTCGGTTCCCTGCGATGATGCGGCGGATGCGGTTGCAATTCAGAATATGTAAATGTATGCTTACCTATTAGTACTTTATCTTACTAACCCAAGTTAGGTTACTGGTTTCGATGGCGAAAGTCCACAACGCGCGTTTTGACGCCGCCCCCGTGTTTGATGAGGGTGAACTGCTGTCCGCAGCGCAACTCGCGGAACTCCAGTTGAGCCGTTTGCAGTGGAGTGTCCGGCACGCCTACGAAAATGTGGCGGCTTACCGGGTCAAATTTGATGCTGCCGGGGTGAGCCCTGATGACATTCGCTCGCTTGACGACATCCGTCGGTTGCCCTTCACCACAAAGGAAGATCTCCGTCAGAATTACCCGTTCGGCATGTTCGCGGTGCCTGTCGATCAGGTCGCTCGCATCCACGCGTCGTCCGGTACCACCGGCAAGGCGACCGTCGTGGGCTACACGCAAAAAGACCTCGACGTGTGGGCGACCGTTGTGGCCCGCAGTCTTCGTGCATCCGGTATTCGAGCCGGCATGCGAGTGCACAACGCGTATGGGTACGGACTCTTCACGGGAGGATTGGGTGCTCACGCTGGCATTGAAAAACTTGGAGCGACGGTCATTCCGGTGTCGGGTGGGCAGACTGCTCGCCAAGTGCAGCTAATTCAGGATTTTGCTCCAGACGCGATCATGTGCACACCGAGCTATCTCCTCACCATTGCTGACGCAATGGAGGAGGCGGGCATGGACCCTCGATCGTCGAGCTTGAAGGTTGCGGTGCTCGGTGCGGAACCTTGGACAGAGCAGATGCGCCAAGAACTCGAAGAGAGACTTGCAATCGACGCCGTCGATATCTATGGGCTCAGCGAGGTCATGGGGCCGGGTGTGGGCAACGAATGCGTTGAGACGAAAGACGGACCGCACATCTGGGAGGACCACTTTTATCCCGAGATTATTGATGCGGAAACGGGCGAAGTCCTGCCCGACGGTTCCGAGGGAGAGCTCGTCTTCACTTCACTAACGAAGGAAGCGTTCCCTGTAATCCGGTACCGCACCCGCGACCTCACACGCCTTCTTCCGGGCACAGCTCGACCGACGATGAGACGAATCGCCAAGATTGTTGGACGCAACGACGACATGATCATCCTTCGTGGAGTAAATCTCTTTCCGACGCAGATTGAGGAGATTGTGCTGGGCATGGCTGAATTGTCGCCACACTTCATTCTCGAGTTGCGTCAGGCAGGCCGGATGGAATCTCTCACGGTGAAGATTGAAAGGCGTGCCGAGATTGCGACCGGAGCAGCCGAGGAGGGTGCCAAGCAGCTCGTTCGTCGAATCAAAGAAATCATCGGCACGAGTGTTGATGTCGACGTCGTTGACCCCGGAACGTTGCCACGGTCGGAGGGCAAACTCAAGCGCCTCTACGACCTCCGTTGAAGAGGAGATGACATCATGACAGAGGCTTTTGTGGTCGATGGTGTTCGCACGCCGATTGGTCGATACGGAGGCCTGTTGTCGAGCGTGCGCCCAGATGATCTTGCGGCCATCGCCGTCGCTGAGCTCGTCGCGCGCAGCGGCATAGACCCCACCATGGTCGATGACGTGATCTTCGGCGCCGCGAACCAGGCCGGTGAAGACAACCGCAATGTCGCTCGCATGGCGGTGCTGCTTGCGGGGTTGCCCGACTCCGTCCCGGGAATCACGGTCAATCGGTTGTGTGCCTCTGGCCTTTCCGCCGTGCATCTCGCCGCCAGCATGGTCAAATCGGGCGAAGCCGATGTTGTCATCGCCGGAGGTGTGGAGTCGATGACGCGCGCCCCGTGGATTCTGGCCAAGCCGGAACGCGCCTTCAGTAAGCCAGGGGAAATCGTCGATTCGTCACTTGGCTGGCGATTCGTCAACCCCCGGCTTGCTGCGCGCGAGAAGGCGACATTCTCGATGACGGAAACTGGCGAGTACGTCGGTGAACGCGAAGGTATCAGTCGAAACGACGCGGATGCGTTCGCTCTCCGTTCCCACGAGCGAGCCCTCGCAGCAATGGCCGCAGGTCACTTTGATCGCGAAATTGTTGCAGTCGAGACGCCTCTGGGTGTGACTGTAACAACGGATGAGGGCCCGCGAGCAACGACGTCACTCGAGGTGCTTGCCGGACTCAAGCCGGTCGTACGCGGCGGAAGCCTCGTGACGGCTGGCAACTCATCCAGCCTTAATGACGGCGCAGCCGCCGTTCTCATTGCCAGCGAGAATGCAATCCAACGACTCGGACTTACTCCGCGCGCCCG
>WLDR01000042.1 GCA_009704705.1 Actinomycetota bacterium
CCTCGGTTACGCTGCTGGCGACGGAGCACGCGAGCGGTTCCCCCTGAGCGTCAAGGTGGTAGCCACTCTTGATTTCAATCGTGGTCGTTCCCTGAGTGAGCATCTCGCTGACCCGGTCGGCGACGAGCTTCTCGAGCCGTGCGCGGCTTGCCTCACGCGTCGCAGCGACGGTCGAGCGAATGCCGCCGGCGGAGTAGGGCGTTCCGGACATCCGTGCCTCGAATTCGCCCGCGCGATCACCATCGAAAACGAGGTGCGAGTGAGAATCGACGAAACCGGGAATCACCGCACGAGCGCCACAGTCGACGACCGAGTCGATGTCGTGGCCTCCGCTGACTTCGGCCGCAGCCGCGGTGCCAACCCACGACACAACGCCGTCATCCACAACGAACGCAGCGTCGTCGATGATTCCCAACGCGATAGCGCTGCGGTCACCGGCAACGCCACGCGTCGAGCCCAAGGCGGGTTCGTTGGTGACGAGCTGGCCGATGTTCGTGAACAGCGTGCGAGTCATGATTTCGAGTATTACCCTTCGAGCATCGGGATGCGAAGACCCCGAGTCTCAGCGACCTCCACGGCGCGCTCGTACCCGGCGTCCACGTGGCGCATCACACCGGTGCCCGGGTCATTCGTCAGCACGCGCGCCAGCTTCTCGGCCGCGAGTGGCGTGCCGTCGGCAACGGTCACCTGACCGGAGTGAATGGACCGACCGATGCCAACACCACCGCCGTGGTGCAGCGAGACCCAGGTCGCACCCGAGGCCGTGTTGAGCAGGGCATTGAGCAACGGCCAGTCAGCGATTGCATCCGAACCATCCTTCATCGCTTCGGTTTCGCGATACGGCGACGCCACCGAACCGGAGTCGAGGTGGTCGCGACCGATCACAATCGGTGCCGAGAGCTCACCCGAGGCGACCATCTCATTGAACTTCAGGCCGGCGAGGTGTCGTTCCTTGTACCCGAGCCAGCAGATGCGTGCGGGCAGTCCCTCGAAGTGAACCTTCTCGCCGGCCTTCGTGATCCAACGCTTGAGGTGCTCGTTCTCGGGGAAGAGCTCGAGAATGGCCTTGTCGGTCTTGCGGATGTCTTCGGGGTCGCCACTCAGTGCAACCCAGCGGAACGGGCCATTACCCTCGCAGAACAGCGGGCGGATGTACGCGGGCACGAATCCCGGAAAGTCGAATGCGCGGTCGTAGCCACCGAGCTGTGCTTCGGCACGAATCGAGTTGCCGTAGTCGAAGACCACAGCGCCCTTGTCTTGAAACTCCACCATCGCCTTGACCTGCTTGGCCATCGCTGCACGTGAGTGATCGGTGAACCACGCAGGGTCTTTCTCGGCGCGCGCGTGCCACTCGTCAACAGAAACACCTTCGGGCAAGAACGACAGCGGGTCATGCGCGCTTGTTTGGTCCGTCACGATGTCGACGGGCACATTTCGATCGAGGATTTCGGTGAACACGGTGGCGGCGTTGCCCACCACGCCAACCGAGAGGGCACGCTTCTCGTTTTTGGCGGCGAGAACGCGGGCAAGTGCATCGTCGAGATCGGTCGTGTATTCGTCGAGATATCCGTGTTCGACCCGGCGAGCTAGTCGCGACTCGTCGACGTCGACAATGAGCACGGCACCCTCATTCATGGTGACGGCGAGTGGTTGCGCGCCGCCCATGCCACCGCATCCGCCCGTCAGAGTCAACGTTCCGGCAAGGGTTCCGCCGAAGTGCTGACGAGCAACCGCTGCGAACGTTTCGAAGGTGCCCTGCAAAATTCCCTGCGTGCCGATGTAGATCCACGAGCCTGCCGTCATCTGGCCGTACATGGTCAGCCCCTCGGCCTCCAACCGACGAAACTCGGGCCAGTTTGCCCAGTCGCCCACGAGGTTGGAGTTTGCGATGAGAACGCGGGGCGCCCATTCGTGCGTGCGGAAAACCCCAACGGGCTTGCCCGACTGCACGAGCAACGTCTCGTCTGATTCGAGCGTTTCGAGTGTGCGCACGATGGCGTCATACGCGTCCCATGTTCGGGCAGCCTTGCCAGTGCCGCCGTAAACCACGAGCTTGTCGGGGTGCTCGGCAACCTCGGCATCGAGGTTATTCATGAGCATGCGCATGGGCGCTTCGGTCTGCCAGCTCTTGGCGGTCAGTTTCGATCCGCGGGCGGCACGAACAGGGCGAGGTCCGGAGTGTGAGGTAGCCATGTATTCATCAAAGACCCACGGCCGTCATCGGCACAGTCATTAACCTCCGCCGGTGTCTGAAATATCAGACACCGGCGGAGTTCCCTACGAAAGGAGTTGTTCGTGACATCGAGGGTCAGGGAATAATGCGTTCTGCGCGCAGGCGGTCGAAGAGATCCGTGAACGACTTAATCGTCGTCTGGAACTCCAAGAAGCCGAGGTCCCGGCTCTTGCTCATGTCAGCGAAGGTTTCCGAGGTGCGCCCGAGGTCGGCATCCGTGTGCCACCACGACGCCAGCTCGCTCGCTGCGTTGTCTTGCAACCCGTGCGTGGCCACGATCTCAGCCCACACGTCGTCGGCGTGACTCATGCGGGGTTCGAGTGGCGATACTTCGCCCGGGTGACCGGGGTTTTCCAACCCGAAGTACTCGCCGATTGCAGTCCAGAGCTGACGCCACCGGAACACATCACCGTTTACGGTGTTGAAGGCTTCGTTTCTCGCAGCCGGGTCCGTTGCTGACCAAAATGCGTGCTTTGCCAAGACACGAGGGTCAGTGACGTCGGTGACTCCGTTGTACTGCTCAGGTGAACCGGGGAAGACCCACGGCTGGCCAGTGTGCTTGCAGATGCTTGCGTAAACAGCCAGCGTGACACCCATGTTCATGACGTTGCCGAGTGCGTACCCAATCATGGTGTGTGGGCGGTGAACAGACCAGGTGTGACCGTGTTTCTTCGCCGAGGCAAAGAGTTCGTCTTCCTGCACATAGTAGAAGTTGAGACCAGGCAGGCGTCCCTGCGTTTCGCGGAACGGTGTCTCGGCGGGGTTCTTCGCGTAATCCTCGAAGGGCCCGAGGTAGTGCTTCAGCCCCGTAATGAGCACAGCGTGCTCAATCGGTTTCTTTGCATTCACGGCCGAGAGGGTGTTTCGCAGCATCGCACCGTTGACTTCGCAGTTCTCTGCCTCGGTCACCTGCCGTGACCACGTGCAGAAGAAGAGGTGGGTGACGCCGAGGTCCGCGATCGCGTCGGTCAGCTCATCCGGCTTCATGACATCTGCGTAGACATTTTCGACGCCCGCGATCATGAGACCGGGCTTGCGAGAAAGCCCAGTGACTTTCCACCCGTTGCTGACGAGTTCTTCGGCAATGTTGTTTCCGGTGATGCCGGTCACGCCGATGACGAGAGCGTGCTTGGTCATATAGATCACTCCTTTGTGGAAAACGTGTTGCGCGCCAGCGCGACACAGAATGTTAGGTCACACTGTACAGAGTGTTCGCACAAAACGCGACACTCCCGGTTTTGGTGTTTAGTGCTGCTTGACAGATGTTCACCTCACCGCCTATCGTGTGATTCGGCAAAGAGGCAACCCACGGTTTTGGTCTCGATTGCCAGACACCTTTCGTCGCTGGCACGGCCAGCGACGCGGCAGAGAACGGAGCGACCATGGGGCGTCTCGACAACAAGGGCATTATCGTTACCGGAGCTGGAAGTGGTATCGGCCGCGCATTCGTCAACGGCTTCGCTCGGGAGGGCGCCAAGGTCGGAGTGCTTGACCTAGACCCGGCAGCGGCCGAAAAGGTTGTTGCCGAAATCACAGCGGCGGGCGGCCAGGCCATTGCGTTGGCTGCAAATGTCACCGACCGCGATGCCATCCGTGGTGAGTTCACTCGCTTTACGGAGTGGGCAGGACGTCTTGATGTGCTCTTCAACAACGCAGGCTTCAACAAGCCGATGCCCTTTCTTGAGGTAACGGAAGAGAACTGGAACGCGATCTTGCGCGTGAACGGTTGGGCTGTTCTCATGTGCACACAGGAGGCCGCTCGGCTCATGATCCCGCAGGGTTCGGGGAAAATCATCAACACCTCATCCGTCGCTGGACGCCAGGGCTACCCAGACTTCACGCCGTATAGCGCGAGCAAGTTTGCCGTCAACGCAATCACGCAGGCGACTGCGCGCGCACTGGCCAAGCACGGCATCACGTGTAACTCGTTCTCACCCGGCGTCGTGGTGACCCCGTTGTGGGATGCCCTCGACAAAGACCTCATGGAAATGGGTGCGACGTCAAAACCGAAGGAGTCGATTGACTCGTTCTCTGCCGACATCCTCATGGGGCACCCGGCAGAACCCGAAGAACTTGTTGGAACGGCGCTTTACCTCGCGTCGAGTGACTCCGACTATCTCACTGGACAAACAATCATGATCGACGGCGGAAAGGTCCTTATCTGATGAAAGCCTTGCAATTTATGTCACCGGATGTGATGTCACTCAACGACATCTCGACGCCGGGCATTGCTGAAGATGAGGTCTTGCTCGCCGCCCGCTCCGTAGGAATCTGCCACTCCGACATCGACTTGCTTGCTGGGCGCTACATCATTCCTTTCGAATACCCGGTAATCCCAGGGCACGAATGGTCGGCTGAGGTCATCGAAGTTGGCAAGAAAGTGACGAAGCTCAAGGCTGGCGACCGTGTTGTCGGCGAGTGCGTTATCGGAGTCGAGCACTTCGGGTTCAGCATCAGCGGCGCGATGGCTGAGTTTTTCATTGCAAAGGAAGGGTGGCTTCACAAGCTCCCAGAGAATGTGAATTGGGAATCCGGTGCCCTCGTCGAACCTTTCAGTTGCGGGTACTACGCGACGATTCGCGCGGACAATTTGGACGCGTCGGACACGGCAATTGTCTTCGGTGCCGGCCCGATTGGCCTGGGTGTGGTCGCTGCCGCGGCTTCCAAGGGTGTTCGAGTCATCATCGCTGAGCCATCCGCGGCTCGCGGTAAGGTCGCGATGGAACTCGGTGCCGAACTCGTGCTCGACCCGACCAAGCCGGACTTCGTGGCTCACGCGATTGACGCAACCAACGGCGGTGCATCCGTCGTCTTCGAAGCGAGTGGACGCCCAGAGGCAATGGCAACAACGCTTGAGGTTGCTGGTTTTCAAGCGCGCCTCGTGAACATCGGAATCGACGTTGGACGTTCGGCGGAAGCAAAGCTTGGGCTTATTCAGTCGAAGGAGCTTCAGGTTCGCGGAATCATCGGTTCCCCCGGTGTCTGGCCACAGACCATTCGCTTCCTCGCGCGCACCGGACTCGACCTGTCGAAGCTCGTCACGTCAACATTCGACCTTGCGGATGCTCCCCAGGCCTACGACGCCGTCATGAACGACAAGTCGCAGATCAAGGTACACGTCACATCGAACGCGAGCTAGTCATGACGAATAAGATGTGGGCCGCCGTGCTTCACGAGCCTGGCGACTTACGAATCGAGCGCGTTGACATTCCCGATGTGGGCGCCAACGATGTGAAAATCGCCGTCTCGCTCAATGGACTCTGTGGCACCGATGTTACCGAGTACACCAAGGGCCCGATGATGGTGCCCCTTCACAAACCGCACCCGAATAGCGGTCACGTTGGACCGACCGTTCTCGGCCACGAATTCATTGGCACTGTTGTGGAGGCTGGCGCGAATGCTCAGCATTTTCTGGGTAAGCGCGTCGCGTGCGGTGCAGGTGTCGCATGTGGCGAGTGTGACCGATGCACGGCGGGTCGCACCAATCTGTGTCGCACGTACTACACGTTGGGCTTGAGCGTTCACGGCGGGCTCGCAGAATTTGCCGTTGCTCCGTCGAGCAATTGCATTCCCATTCCTGATGGATTGCCCGATGAGGAAGCCGTGTTGGCGCAGCCGCTCGCGGTGGGAATACACACAGTTCGACGAGCACAGATACAGCCTGGCCAGTCGATTGCACTCATTGGGCTCGGCGCCATTGGATCCTTCATATGCGCAGCATTGAAAGGGCACGACGGCGAAGTGATTGCACTGGACGTTGACGAATCCAGACTGGCTCTCGCCCGGGAGCTTGGTGCCACGTCGACACACAAGCTCTCGATGGATGAGACGCCACAAAGCTTGCGTTCCGCTTTTCCCCAGGGCATTGATGTGGTCTTCGAGACCGCGGGCGTCAACGGCGCGGCGGAGCGGGCCTACGGCCTCGCGACTGACGGCGGCACCGTGGTGCTCGTTGGGTTGAACAAGACACCGCAACCTCTTGCCTTGGCGGACATCGTACTTCGAGAGATCAACACCGTGACCACGGTTGCCCATGTCTGTTCCGAGGACATTCCGGACGCCCTTGAGCTCCTGGCATCGAGGCCCCTTGCTGGTCTCCTCGTTGATCGCACCGTCGCGCTCTCGGACATTGTGCACGGGGCGTTCGAGCGACTGGCGTCTGGTCAAGCCACGGGGAAGATCATCGTGGATGCCCGGAAGCTACCAAACACGGCGGATTCAGCACTTCCCGTCGGTGCCACATCCACCCATTAGCGCCTGATATCAAATCGTTACTTAACGCCTGTGAAGTTTTACTCACCATATGTATGCTCTTACTACACACTTCGCGAACAACTGTTAACAGTTAAAGCGATTTTCGAATCAACGGAGAATCGAAATGACTCAAACCGAATCTGGCTCTCGTGTCCTCACAGCGAGCCGCTTCCGTTTGTCCAGAGGTCTGCTCACCATGGCGGTTTCGCTCGTGGTGCTCTTCGCGCTGAGTGCGGCACTTGCTCCAAGCTCGGTGTCGGTCAACGTGGTGTCGAGTTGGCTCCAGTTCTCCGCGATTCTCGCCATTATCGGCCTCGGTCAGATGCTTGTCGTGCAACAGGGCGGAATCGACCTGTCGGTAGCCGGTGCCGTCTCGTTGGCCATCGTCGTGTCGAGCCAGGTCCCCAATGGGCGTGACGACGGCATTCCGCTAGCAATCGTCTATGGCCTCGCCTACGCCATCGGCGCCGGTTTGTTGAACGCTTTCCTGATCGGCTATCTCAAGCTCAACGCGATTATCGCGACTCTCGGAACGAACGCACTTCTCTTCGGTGCGGTTCTCATGGTGTCAGGTGGCATTCCTCAGATCTCAACGGACCTTCTCCAGACGTTGGCGGGTGGCGAGACGTTCGGAATCCCAAACTCAATGTATGTCGCCGTCGTCGTCCTCATTGTTGTCGTTGTTGTGACAAAAAATACGGCCGCCGGTCGCCGATTTGAAATGGTCGGAGCAAATCAACGTGCCGGTAAGGCGATGGGTCTGCGCGTGCGCTCACACGAGGGACTCTCCTACGTTTGGGCCCAAATTCTTTACTGGCTTGCGGGTTTCCTCATCGCGGGAATCGTGTCGCAGCCGACTGCTTACATGGGCAACGCTTATCTGTTGCCTTCCGTCGCCGTCGTTGTCTTGGGTGGCACGTCTCTTCTTGGTGGGCGCGGATACCCCGTCGCCACATTCGTCGCAGCTCTCTTCTTAAAGCAGCTCGACCAGTTTGTTATCTCGCTCGGCGTTCCCTATGCCGTCCAGACGATTGTTCAGGCTGCGGCGCTCGCCGTCGGTGTAGCTATCTACACCGTCAATTGGCGCGGGGTCCGCGTCCGGTTTACTTCCCTGTTCGCAGGAAAGGTGAAGTCCGCAACCGCGGCTTCATGACAAGAAATTTCGACGAGGTCGTCGAAAGTGGACAACGCCTTTGTTGTTCAGAGTGGAAAGGAAATCACATGATCCGCAGTAAGAAGAGCATCGCGCTCGCCCTTACGCTGGTCGCTGCTTCAATGGCCCTCGCGGGTTGTAGCACAGCGGCCACAGACAGTGGTTCCGGCGAAGCAGTTGCCGGTGCTCCTGACTGGTGTGGCCCGAAGGAGATCTCGCTTGGTCTCCTCGACGGCTACGGTGGCAACAGCTGGCGCCTCGTCACCACCAACGCTGGTGCTGAAGAAGTTGCCAAGTGCCCAAGCGTCGTTGAGTACCTCTATGCAGATGGTCAAGGCGACGTTCAGAAGTCAATCTCGGACATCGAGGGCATGGTCGCCAAGGGCGTCAACGCACTCGTTGTTTTCCCTGACGCTGGTGAGGCCATGTTGCCGACCCTGAAGAAGGCCTTCGACGCTGGTGTTGTCACGGTTCCTTACCGTGTTAACCCGGGCGGCGCGGACGGCGTTGACTACACCGCATGGGTGGGTGCTGACTTCGTCACCGATGGTAAGAACTGGGCCAACTTCATCAAGGAGCAGTTCCCCGCCGGCGCAAAGATCCTGTTCCTCTCGGGTCCTGCTGGAAACAGCCAGGGCGAGGACGAGCTCAAGGGAATGAAGTCGGTTCTGACCGACCCCTCCTACGAGTTCATTGGAGCAAGCCCGTTCGAAGTTACCAACTGGGACCCCGCAAAGACCCAGGAAGTTCTGACGGCAGCCATCGCTAAGTACCCCCAGATTGACGTCATCGTGTCGGACTTCGGTCCTTCGCTCGTTGGCGCTCTTCCGGAGTTCACCAAGGCTGGCAAGTCGATCCCTGCTCTCGTGACCTCGGACGGTAACGTTCTCGGTTGCTTCTGGGAAGACAACAACGCCGCTAACCCGGACTTCAAGCTGTTCACGGTTGCAACCGGTACCGACAACGTTCGTCTCGCTGTTCAGTACGCAATCGCAACGGCAACGGGCGGAGTCGTTCCGTCGAGCACCATGTTCGACGCACCGGTCTTCGAGAACTCGGTATCGGGTGACCCGAGCCCCGTGCAGTGCCGCAAGGACCTGCCGGGTGCGATCTACCTCTCGTCTGGCCTTTCGGCTGACAAGCAGGCAGCGCTCATCAACAAGTAACACCTAGCAGTACCCGTTGGGCTGGTCGATCATTCATGGTTGGCCAGCCCAACACCCCCTCAACTTTTGCGATCGAGCGGGCCAGAAGGCCCCAAACCCAAGACGGAGCATCCCTTGCCAAAGTCGACTTCAACTCACGCCTCAACTCTGAGCCTGTCTGGAATCACAAAGCGCTTCGCGGGCGTCGCGGCTTTGGCCGACGTCGATTTTGAAGTCCGCTCCGGCGAAGTGCACGCTCTGCTCGGCGAAAACGGCGCAGGCAAGTCGACGCTCATGAACGTTGCAACCGGTACCTACCAGCCTGACGCGGGAAAGATTACGTTTGAGGGCCAGGCCATTGGCACTCTCACCCCAAAACTGGCGGCCAAGCTCGGCATCGCGTTCGTGCACCAGCACCCGGCAGTTTTGCCTGACCTCAGCGTCGAAGACAATTTGCGCGCGGCGCTTCCTTCTCAGTTCTTTTCGCCGGCCAAAGATGCAAAGAAGATCGCAACGGAAATTCTTCAGGGCGTCGGCCTCGATGTTGATTTGCGCGACCGCGTCGAAGACCTCTCGGTTGCTCAGACACACCTTCTCGAAATCGCCAAGGCGTTTGCTCTCAAGCCACGCTTGATGATTCTGGATGAGCCCACGGCACCACTGGGCAAAGAAGCCGTTGACCTTCTCTTTTCGCGCGTGCGCAAAGAAGTTGCTGCCGGGGTGGCCGTCGTCTACATCACGCACCGACTTGCTGAAGTTCGCGAGATGGCCGACCGTGTCACGGTCTTGCGTGACGGCAAGATGCGCGGTGTCGCCGAAGTCTCCAAGATCTCGGACGAAGAATTGCTCTCGATGATCATTGGTAGAGAACTCGAGCACACGTTCCCGGCAAAATCTGCAAAGCCCGGAGAAGTTAACTTTCGTCTTTCTGGCTTTACCGGCACTGGCTTCAAGAACGTCGCGGTGGAGTCTCGTCGCGGCGAGATACTCGGAGTCTCGGGCGTTGTTGGTAACGGACAGTCAGACTTCATGAAGACATTGGCGGGGCTCGAATCATTTTCGGGCATCGTCGAAGTCGGTGG
This sequence comes from Actinomycetota bacterium, assembly GCA_009704705.1. Lineage (GTDB taxonomy): Bacteria > Actinomycetota > Actinomycetes > Actinomycetales > Microbacteriaceae > RFQD01. Next base: position 9,868 of record WLDR01000042.1, read on the forward strand.
ACAATCGCTCACCTCGCGCGAACTCTTGAAGCGCTCAGCGTATTTGCCGGCTGACCGACTGCACGAAGGTCTCGCGATGACGCTGAACGTGCGCGAAAACGCTGCGATTCTTGCGCTCAAGAAGTTCACAAACATCAAGTTGATCAATGCAAAGCGCGAGAGCAAAGACGTTCTGGCAACCTTGAATGAGCTCGCCGTCAAGGCGCCCTCGGCCGAAGCAAACGTTTCCTCGCTGTCTGGCGGTAACCAGCAAAAGGTTGTCATGGCGCGAGCTCTTCTCAGTGAGCCTCTCATCGTTATTGCGGATGAGCCAACTCAAGGTGTCGATGTCGGCGCGCGCGCCGAAATCTATCGACTTCTTCGCGAAATCTCCGAGTCCGGCGTTCCCGTGGTCGTGAACTCTTCGGACGCGAAGGAACTCGAAGGTTTGTGCGACCAGGTCATCGTGATGTCACGTGGACACGTCGTGGACAGCCTTCGCGGTAAGGATCTCACCGAGGCGCGAATGATTAAGTCCGCCGTCACCGCCACGACACAGTCGGTATCCGTCGTCGACGGTTCCTACGGTGCACGCAAGATAACGCGACTTGGCCGGTTCG
>WLDR01000043.1 GCA_009704705.1 Actinomycetota bacterium
CTGCAGAAGGGTCAGATTCGCAAGGGTGTCGTTTCGTCCATCGTCAACTTCGGTGCATTCGTTGATCTCGGTGGCGTTGACGGTCTCGTCCACGTTTCGGAGCTCAGCTGGAAGCACATTGAGCACGCCAGCGAGGTTGTCGAAGTTGGACAAGAGGTCACCGTCGAGGTTCTCGAGGTGGACATGGACCGCGAGCGGGTATCGCTCTCGCTCAAGGCAACCCAGGAAGACCCATGGCAGGTATTCGCGCGCACGCACGCAATTGGCCAGGTTGCTCCCGGAAAGGTCACCAAGCTCGTCCCATTCGGCGCGTTCGTTCGTGTCGCTGATGGAATCGAAGGCCTCGTTCACATCTCCGAGCTTTCTGGTAAGCACATCGAACTCGCAGAGCAGGTCGTCTCTGTCGGCGATGACGTGTTCGTCAAGGTCATCGACATCGATCTCGAACGTCGTCGCATCTCGCTCAGCCTGAAGCAGGCCAACGAAGGTGTCGACACCGAAGGCACCGAGTTTGACCCTGCTCTCTACGGCATGGTCACCGAATACGACGACAAGGGCAACTACAAGTACCCCGAAGGCTTCGACCCGGAGACCAACGAATGGCGCGACGGCTTCGACTCGCAGCGCGAGAAGTGGGAGCTGGACTATTCAGCTGCCCAGGCTCGCTGGGAGCAGCACAAGAAGCAGGTTGCCGCTATGCGCGAAGCTGAGGCAAAGGTTGTTGAGAAGGTTGCCAGCGATGGCGATGCTGCTCAGACGTCGTTCTCGTCAGCAGAGGAGTCGGCAGGAACCCTTGCCGACGACGAATCGCTCGCCGCTCTGCGCGACAAGCTCGCCGAGGGCTAAGCACCAAATCTGCAGCGGGCCGGGCACCTCCATTGCGAGGTCCCGGCCCGCTTTTTTCTGGCGTGTGGTCGGTTTGCAAGTTGTCTAGGCTCGAACAATGACAGTCGTTGCCCTCACGGGAGGAATTGCGTCGGGCAAGAGCACCGTGGCCGAAATGTTTCGCGAGCTCGGTGCAGTGTGCATTGACGCCGACGATGTCTCACGTGACGTCGTGGAGCCCGGGAGTGCCGGGCTCCGCGACATCGTTGCCACCTTCGGTGAAGACGTTCTCAGCGACGGTCACCTCAATCGCGAGGCACTTGGTCGCATTGTCTTTGGCGACGCATCTGCTCGTGCTCGACTCAACAGCATCGTTCATCCTCTTGTGCGCGCGCGCTCGGAGGAATTGTTCGAAGCTGCGCGCACCGCAAACCCGAACGCGATCATCATCTACGCAATTCCTTTGCTGGTGGAGGCTGGTTCCGAGCGATCTTTCGACGCTGTCATCACCGTTTCGGCTGACGAAGAAACGCGGGTGCAACGACTAGTTTCGGCGCGAGGCATGACTGAAGCGGAGGCTCGTGCTCGCGTTTCTGCCCAGGCCAGTGAGGCTCAACGTTTGGCAATTGCAGACCACGTCATCGACACCAACGGCTCACTCGAGCAGACGCAGTCGCAAGTCGATGAAATCTGGCGCGAACTGAGCACTGCCTAGACTTGAACCATGGAGCCGACTCGCACGAAGAATCCTTTCCGTGTGGTCAGCGACTACACGCCGAGTGGCGATCAGCCCGGGGCAATCGCAGATTTGACTCAGCGCATCAACGCGGGAGAGACCGATGTGGTTCTTCTCGGGGCAACGGGAACCGGAAAGTCCGCGACAACAGCCTGGCTGATTGAGAGTGTGCAGCGACCAACACTCATACTTGCTCACAACAAAACCCTCGCGGCGCAACTTGCCACAGAGTTCAGAGAACTGATGCCTGACAACGCTGTCGAGTACTTCGTTTCGTACTACGACTACTACCAACCGGAAGCGTACGTTCCTCAAACTGACACGTTCATCGAAAAGGACTCCTCGACCAACGCCGAGGTCGAACGTCTTCGCCACAGCACGACGAACTCACTGCTGACCCGGCGCGATGTGGTTGTGATTTCAACCGTCTCGTGCATTTACGGTTTGGGTGAGCCATCTGAGTACCTCGACGCCATGCTCAATCTCACCGTCGGCGATCGAATCTCCCGCGACGCGATTTCACGTCGCTTTGTGGACATGCAGTACGCGCGCAACGATATCGACTTCTCCCGTGGCAACTTTCGAGTCCGCGGTGACACCATTGAGATCATTCCGATGTACGAAGAGTTGGCCATCCGCATTGAGATGTTCGGCGATGAGATTGAAGCGCTCTACACACTGCACCCACTCACGGGCAACGTGGTCGAGAAGCTTGAGTTCGTTTCGGTTTTTCCCGCCTCGCACTATGTCGCGAGCACGGCAGTAATGCAACGCGCGATTGGCACGATTCGCTCCGAATTGGCGGAACGACTCGAGGAGCTCGAAGGACAAGGAAAGCTGCTCGAGGCGCAGCGTCTCAAAATGCGCACCACCTTTGACCTCGAAATGATGCAACAGATTGGCTTCTGTTCTGGCATCGAGAATTATTCGCGACACATCGACCAACGCGCTCCGGGCCAACCGCCAAAGTGTCTGCTCGACTACTTTCCAGATGATTTCCTCTGCGTCATTGACGAATCACACGTGACTGTTCCGCAAATTGGTGGGATGCACGAGGGCGATGCCTCGCGCAAGCGCACGCTTGTCGAGCACGGCTTTCGTCTCCCCAGTGCCCTCGACAATCGACCGCTGCGGTTCGACGAGTTCAAGGGGCGCGTCGGTCAGACGGTCTACTTGTCGGCGACGCCGGGAAAGTACGAGATGGGCCACGCCGACGGTATCGTCGAGCAAATCATCCGCCCCACCGGTCTCGTCGACCCACAGGTCGTCGTCAAACCTTCGAAGGGTCAGATTGACGACCTGCTCGAACAGATTCGGGTGCGCTCCGCCAAAGACGAGCGTGTTCTGGTCACAACTCTGACCAAGAAGATGGCCGAGGAGCTCACCGACTTCTTGACCGAAGCCGGCGTTCGCGTTCGTTACCTGCACTCCGACGTGGACACGCTTCGACGCGTCGAATTGCTGACCGAGTTGCGTCAAGGAGTATTCGATGTGCTTGTCGGCATCAACCTTTTGCGCGAAGGTCTCGATCTTCCCGAAGTGTCGCTCGTGAGCATCCTCGATGCTGACAAGGAAGGCTTCCTTCGATCAACCACGTCACTCATTCAGACAATTGGGCGCGCGGCCCGAAACGTATCCGGTGAGGTGCACATGTACGCCGACGTCATGACGGACTCGATGACACGTGCAATTGACGAAACAAACCGCCGTCGTGAGAAGCAAGTCGCCTACAACGTCGAGCGGGGGATTGACCCACAGCCGCTGCGCAAAAAGATTGCCGACATCACGGCGATGCTCGCCCGCGAGGAGGCGGACACCGTCGAACTTCTCGGCGAGATTGACAGGTCGGGCCGCAAGGGTTCCAAGAATCAGCCCGGGGCGGATGCTCTGCGAGGCGTGAGCGGTCGTCGCGCCATCGCCGGCGACGGCATCGAAGCGCTCGAGTCTCTCGTCGCCGAGTTGAACGGCCAGATGCTTGAAGCTGCAGCCGAACTCAAGTTCGAACTTGCGGCCCGCATTCGTGACGAATTGGGAGAAATCAAGCGCGAGCTTCGTGCCATTAGTCGCGCGGGGCACGACTAGCCGAGCCGTAGACTCGACCCGTGACCGCACCACATTCTCGAGATCTCGACACGCTGTCGGTTCGTGGAGCCCGCGTTCACAATCTTCAGAATGTCGACGTCGACATGCCCAGAAACTCGCTCGTGGTGTTCACCGGGCTTTCCGGTTCAGGCAAATCGTCTCTCGCTTTTGACACCATCTTCGCCGAGGGCCAACGACGATACGTCGAGTCGCTCTCGGCGTATGCCCGTCAGTTTCTTGGCCAGGTTGACCGACCGGATGTTGACTTTATTGAAGGACTCAGCCCGGCTGTCTCTATTGATCAGAAATCGACGAACCGCAACCCACGATCCACGGTGGGAACGATAACTGAGATCTACGACTACATGCGTTTGCTGTGGGCTCGCATCGGAATCGCGCATTGCCCGGAGTGTGGCGAGGTCATTCAGGCACAAACCGTTCAGCAAATCGCAGACAAGCTGATGATGCTCGAGGACGGAACGCGCTTTCAAGTCGTCGCTCCGATTGTGAGCCAGAAAAAGGGCGAGTTTGCCGACCTGTTCGGCGAATTGAGCGCAGCCGGATACGCCCGAGCGTTGGTCGATGGCGAGACGGTGTCACTCGCGGATGTGCAACCCCTCAAGAAGAGCTTCAAGCACGACATTTCCGTCATCGTTGACCGTCTTGTCTCAGGCTCTGACATTCTGGGGCGCCTGACAGACAGTCTCGAGACCGGACTCAAACTCGCCAACGGGACGGTTGTAATCAACTTCGTCGACCGCGAAGGTGACACGGCCAACGAAACGTACAGTGAGAAGCTCTCGTGTCCGAACCAGCACGCCCTCGCTATTTCAGAGATTGAACCCCGCACATTCTCGTTCAACGCACCTTTTGGTGCGTGTCCTACGTGCAGTGGGCTGGGCACTCGAATGTCGGTCGACGATGAACTACTTCTCGGCGACCCTGCACTCAGCATCGACGACGGCGTTATCGTTCCATGGGCAACACAGGGCAAGGGTCTATTTCAGTACTACGAGAAGCTGCTCAAGGGCTTGGCCGCTGACCTCGATTTCTCACTGGCAACGCCGTGGCAAGATCTCGACGAAGACACGCGCGAAGCTGTTCTCTACGGCAACAACTTCAACGTACGTGTCAAGTGGAAGAACCGGTACGGTCGCGAGATTCAATACTCGTCTGGTTTTGAGGGCGTTGTTCCATACATTGAGCGACAGTACCTTCAGGCCGAAACGGATGTTCAACGCGCACGCTGGGCCGAGTATCTGCGTGAAGTGCCCTGCCAGGACTGCGACGGGGCTCGACTGAAGCCTGAGGTTCTTGCCGTCAAAATCAACGAAAAGAGCATTGCCGACATCACGCGAATTTCTCTGCTCGAAGCTCGTGACTTCATGGACAACCTTGAACTCACCGACCGACAGGCGCACATCGCGGCACAAGTTCTTCGCGAAATTCGTGCGCGACTCAACTTCTTGATCGAAGTTGGCTTGACCTACCTCGACCTTGCGCGGAGTGCGGGATCTCTGTCGGGCGGCGAAGCGCAGCGCATCCGGTTGGCAACGCAGATTGGCTCAGGCCTAACCGGTGTTCTGTACGTCCTAGATGAGCCCAGCATCGGGCTCCACCAGCGCGACAATCGCCGACTCATCGACACGTTGCTCAAGCTTCGTGACCTCGGCAACACACTTATCGTGGTTGAGCACGATGAGGACACCATCCACACGGCCGACTGGATTGTCGATATTGGTCCTGGGGCTGGTGTGCACGGTGGTCGAGTCGTGCACTCAGGCTCGGTCACGGACATGCTCGCGAACACCGAATCGCTGACGGCTGATTACCTCAGTGGCCGAAAGTCCATTGCGATTCCGAAGAAGCGTCGCCCCGTCGACAAAGACCGCATGGTGACGGTTGTCGGTGCGCAAGCAAACAACCTCAAGAAGGTCACGGCGTCTTTCCCTCTGGGCACTCTGACGGCGGTCACCGGCGTGAGTGGCTCTGGCAAGTCTTCCTTGGTCAACGACATTCTCTATCGAGTGCTTGCCAACAAGTTGAACGGAGCTCGCAATGTGCCCGCTCGTCACACCCGGGTCGACGGCCTCGAGCACCTCGACAAAGTTGTGCACGTCGACCAGGCACCCATCGGACGCACGCCTCGATCCAACCCGGCAACCTACACCGGCGTATTCGATCGAATTCGAACCCTTTTCTCTGAAACTGCCGAATCAAAAATGCGCGGATATCAGCCTGGTCGATTCTCGTTCAATGTCAAAGGCGGCCGCTGCGAGGCCTGTGCGGGTGATGGCACGATCAAGATCGAGATGAACTTTCTGCCCGATGTCTACGTCGATTGTGAAGTGTGCCACGGCGCGCGTTACAACCGCGAAACGTTGCAGGTGCATTACAAGGGCAAGACGATTGCCGATGTACTCGATATGCCGATCGCCGAGGCGGCCGACTTTTTCGAGCCAGTGTCAAGCATCCATCGCTATCTGCAGACCCTGGTCGAGGTTGGCTTGGGCTACGTGCGACTCGGGCAAAGTGCGACCACACTGTCGGGTGGCGAAGCTCAACGCGTGAAGCTCGCGACGGAGTTGCAGAAGCGGTCTAACGGTCGAAGCATCTACGTTTTGGATGAACCGACCACCGGTCTTCACTTCGAAGACGTGCGCAAACTCTTGCTCGTGCTCAACAGTTTGGTCGACAAGGGAAACACTGTCATCGTGATTGAACACAATCTCGACGTAATCAAATCGGCAGACTGGTTGCTCGACCTCGGACCCGAGGGCGGTGCCGGCGGTGGCTACCTCATCACGGAAGGCACTCCAGAAGCCGTGGCAAGGAACAAGGACAGTCACACAGCCGTGTTCCTTCGTGAAATTCTCACGACGAAGTAACCACCATGAGTGAGGCGCTCGCATACCGACCGGCGACGGGTGACATCCCGACGAATCCCGGCGTCTATCGTTTTTTCGACTCCAACGGACGAATCCTGTACGTCGGTAAGGCCAAGAATCTACGTGCCCGGCTAACCAGCTACTTCGCTCCGCTCCACACTCTGCACGAGCGAACGCGCCGAATGGTCACGAGCGCCTCGAATGTTTTGTGGACTGTGGTGAACACTGAGTTCGAAGCTCTGCAACTCGAGTTCACGTGGATCAAGGAATTCGAACCGCCGTTCAATATCCAGTTTCGCGACGATAAGTCGTATCCGTATCTGGCGATAACGATGGGCGAGGATGTGCCACGTGTTTTCGTTACCCGAAAGCGCGGCATTCCTGGCGCAAAGTACTTTGGCCCGTATACAAAAACATGGGCAATTCGAGAGACCCTCGAACAGGTTCTTCGCGTGTTTCCTGTTCGGTCGTGCTCAGATGGCGTGTACCGCAAGGCAGCCGCCGCGAACCGTCCCTGCTTGCTCGGCGACATCGGCCGTTGCGCAGCTCCGTGCGCCGGTCGCGTCACACCCGAAGATCATCGCACGATTGCTACGCAACTCGGCGCGTTCATGGCCGGAAAGAACGATGGCTACGTCGAGCAACTTCGTAGCGAGATGCGCGAGGCGAGTGAGCGTCAAGACTACGAACGCGCGGCAAAGCTCCGAGACGGGATCGAAGCGTTGCAGACCGTCGCGTCCAAAAGTGCTGTTGTGTTGGATGACGCTATCGATGCCGACGTATTTGGCGTCGCCCGTGACGAACTCACGGCTGCGGTTCATGTTTTCCGCGTCAGAGGTGGTCGAATTCGTGGCGTGCGAGCCTGGACTGTCGATACCGAACTTGACGCCAGCGATACCGATTTCTGTGACTCCATGTTGCGAGCCGCGTACGAGTCTGGCGACGAGATTCCGGGCGACGTCATTGTCCCGTTCATTCCTGATGACGCAGAGGTTCTTTCGAGGTGGTTGACGGAACAACGCCGCGACCGCCTTGACGACGTTCGGGCGGCGCGAGTCAAGATACGAATTGCTCAACGAGGAACTCTGGCAACGTTGGCCGGCACGGTCACCGAAAACGCGATGCAAGCGCTGGCCCTTCACCGCACGAAGCGCTCGTCCGATTACGTGACACGCACGACAGCGCTCACTGATCTTCAAGATGCCCTCGGCTTGCCTGAGGCTCCGTTGAGAATCGAATGTTTCGACGTTTCGCACTTGGGCGGAACGAAAGTTGTGGGCTCGATGGTCGTTTTCGAGGATGGCCTTCCCAAGAAGGCGCACTATCGCAAGTTCTCGATTGCCGAGACAACAGACGACACCGATTCAATAGCTCAGCTCATCACCCGACGCGTCTCCCGGCTGGACGACTCGGCCGAATCCGACACGACTGGCTTTGCGTATCCTCCTGGGCTCTTGATCGTTGACGGTGGCAAGCCGCAGGTCGAAGCTGCCGCCCGCGCACTTCGAGAGTTGGGGCGCAGTGACATTCCCGTTTGTGGTCTTGCTAAGCGCCTCGAAGAAGTGTGGCTCGCGGGGGAGTCTTTCCCAGTGATTCTTCCCCGTAACTCCAATTCTCTTTTTCTCTTGCAACGCGTGCGCGACGAAGCGCACCGATTCGCGATCAGCTTCCAACGCCAAAAGCGGAAGTCAGACGTGCGTTCGGAGTTATCTGAGATTTCTGGACTGGGTCCCAAGCGAGTGTCGGCGTTGCTCACTCACTTCGGTTCAGTCACGGCGCTTCGAAGCGCTCCAATTAAAGACATCGCGGCTGTTCCCGGTATCACCGCGGGGCTTGCCGAGCGCATTGTTGCGGCGATTTCTCGCGAACCGGGCAAAGACCCCACCGGGTAGTCTGGAGTCGGAGGGGCAAGCAAGTTATGGCTCAGATGGACACCAGTGAACAGCGCGTGCTGATTGTCACCGGCATGTCCGGTGCCGGCCGCTCCACGGTGGGTAACGCTCTCGAAGACATGGGTTGGTACGTCGTCGACAACCTTCCGCCACAGATGTTGCGGCCACTTATCGAGCTCGCGGGCCGCGCGGAGGAATCCTTGCCCAAGATAGCCGCTGTCGTTGACGTTCGCGGGGCATCATTCTTCTCTGACCTGCAAGACATTCTTCAATCCGTTCGCGCGGGCGTCGACTTGCGCATCCTTTTTCTTGACGCAACAGACTCGACGCTAATTCGCCGATTCGAAGCTGTTCGCCGACCACACCCACTTCAGGGTGACGGCACCATTCTGGATGGCATCGCCGCCGAGCGAGCCCGCATGAACGAGATGCGCGAGAACAGTGACATCGTCATCGATACCAGCGATTACAACATTCATCAGCTTTCCTCGGCCGTCAACGAGCTTTTTGCCGACGCAACGTCCGTCGGTGTGCGCGTAACTTTGCAGTCATTTGGCTTCAAATACGGCACGCCAACAGACGCTGACATGATTGCGGATGCTCGCTTCTTGCCGAATCCGTTCTGGGAGCCGGAACTGCGATCGTTGACGGGCCTAGACACGTCAGTTTCCGACTTCGTGCTGGCGCAACCCGGAGCATCAGACTTCATTAACCGGTTTGCCGCCATGCTCGAACCCGTTTTCGCCGGCTACCAGCGCGAAAACAAGAAACGCGTGCTCATTGCTGTCGGGTGCACCGGCGGTAAACATCGTTCGGTCGCGATTGTGGAAGCTCTAGCGAATAGGCTCGCGTCGGTGCCCAACATCACGGTGAACGTAAAGCACCGTGATTTTGGGCGTGAGTAATGGCGATAAAATCTCGAAGGAATACGCGGGAGGTGTGCACATGTCATTGACGGAGACCGTCACTCAGGAACTCTTGAAGGTGACCGCGGCACGCACGCCGACGCGCGCGGCGGAACTCGCGACAATGCTTCGGCTTGCCGGTGGACTTCACAACATCGCGGGTCACATCGCCGTTGAGGTTGAGCTGGAGAATCAGGAAATCGCAGCGCGAATTCGCCGCGACATCGCTGAGATTTATGGCCTCAAGAGTGAAGGGCGCATGAGCCCGTCTTCTGGATCCCGTTCGGCACCCATTTTCTTGGTGCGAGTTCTTGACGGGGGAGAGACACTTGCTCGTCAGACCGGACTACTCGATGCCCGACGTCGGCCGATCCGAGGACTCCCAAACAAGATCACAACGGCGAATGTGGAAGACCTAGCGGCTGTCTGGCGCGGCGCCTATCTGGCCGCCGGAGCCGTGACCGATCCTGGCCGCAGCGCGGCCTTAGAAATTGCGTGCCCCACAAACGAGGTCGCGATGGCCCTCGTCGGAGCGGCCGCTCGTCTGGGCGTCACGGCAAAGGCGCGTGAAGTGCGTGGAATGCATCGGGTTGTCGTGAGAGAAGATGAGTCGATTTCGCAACTCTTGAACCTCATGGGAGCGAAGAACGCTGTTACCGAGTGGGAAGATTTGCGTCAGCGCCGCGAAGTACGCGCCAACGCGAACCGACTCGTCAACTTTGATGATGCCAATCTTCGCCGAAGCGCTCAGGCCGCTGTGGCTGCCTGTGCCCGGGTTGAACGCGCCCTCGAGATCTTGGGACCTGATATCCCAGACCACCTGGCCTACGCTGGCAAACTGCGACTCGACTTTAGAGATGCGAGTCTCGACGAGCTCGGTCATCACGCGAATCCGCCCATGACTAAGGATGCTGTCGCGGGACGAATTCGTCGCTTGCTGGCAATGGCAGACAAGCGAGCATCCGATCTCGGTATAGACAACACGTCAGCAAACTTGCCGGACGACCTCGACGACTAAGTCTCATAAAATCAAGGGGTGCGTCATCACGGGCGCTTCTCTTTCAACA
>WLDR01000044.1 GCA_009704705.1 Actinomycetota bacterium
CCGCTGATCTGCTCGGTAACTACGCGAAAGACCTCGGGTACGAATCGGCAGAGGATGCGCGCGCCGCGGTGTCGCGCGAACTGCACGGTCGCGAACTCGAGGGCCTCGCGTATGACCGCCTGTGGGATTTCTTCGCCGACGACGAGGAATATCAGCCTCACGCGTGGAAGATTCTCGTGGCCGACTACGTCACGACCGCGGATGGCACGGGAATTGTGCACCAGGCACCCGCGTACGGTGAAGAAGACCAGAAGGTGTGCGAGAGCGCGGGCATCCCGGTTCGGCTCTCGGTCGACGACGGCGGAAATTTCTTGTCTCGCTTCGGCGAGGTCGCCGGCCTGCAGGTATTCGAAGCAAACAAGCCGCTGACGCAGCAGGTCAAGGCGCTCGGTCGACTTCTGCGCGTGGCCAGTTACGAGCACTCGTACCCGCACTGTTGGCGCTGCCGCCAGCCACTGATCTATCGCGCCGTGTCGAGCTGGTTCGTTCGCGTCACTGATTTTCGTGACCGCATGGAAACGCTCAACCAAGAAATCAACTGGGTACCCGAGAACGTCAAGGACGGGCAGTTCGGCAAGTGGGTTTCGAACGCGCGTGACTGGTCGATCAGTCGTAATCGTTACTGGGGTTCGCCGATTCCGGTGTGGAAGAGCGACAACGACGAGTTCCCGCGCATTGACGTTTACGGCTCGCTGGACGAATTAGAGCGCGACTTCGGTGTTCGACCGACCGACCTGCACCGCCCGTTCATCGACGAGTTGACGCGACCGAATCCCGACGACCCTTCGGGCAAGTCGACGATGCGCCGCATTTCAGATGTACTCGACGTGTGGTTCGATTCGGGCTCGATGCCGTTCGCTCAGGTGCACTACCCGTTCGAGAACCGCGAGTGGTTCGACTCGCACAGCCCCGCAGACTTCATCGTCGAGTACATCGGGCAGACGCGTGGCTGGTTCTACACGCTGCACATTCTCTCGACCGCACTCTTCGATCGGCCGGCGTTCAACAACGTGGTCAGTCACGGAATCGTGCTCGGCAACGACGGCCAGAAGATGTCGAAGTCGCTGCGCAATTACCCCGATGTGTCCGAAGTGTTTGAGCGCGACGGATCTGACGCCATGCGCTGGTTCTTGATGAGCTCACCTGTTCTGCGCGGTGGCAACCTGGTCGTGACCGAAGAGGGCATCCGCGAGGGCGTTCGCCAGGTGCTCCTGCCGCTCTGGAACAGTTGGTACTTCTTCTCGCTCTATGCGAATGCAGACGGCTACGAGGCAACCCGACGCACAGATTCGTCGAACGTGCTCGACCGGTACTTGCTCGCAAAGACGCGCGACCTCATCGTCGACGTGCAAGCGCACCTCGATGCGCTCGATTCAACGTTGGCCGCAGAGTCGTTGCGCAACTTCGCCGACGTTCTCACCAACTGGTACGTGCGTCGCTCGCGCGACCGCTTCTGGACCGGCGGCGAAACCGCTCGCGACGCGTTCGACACCATGTTCACCGTTCTTGAAACTTTCTGCCGAGTGGCCGCACCGCTCTTGCCGCTCATTACCGAGAACATCTGGCAGGGGCTCACCGGCGGTCGTTCGGTTCACCTCGAAGACTGGCCTGAGGCTAACGAGTTCCCGGCTGACCCAACGTTGGTAGCAACGATGGATGCGGTGCGCGAGATCACGTCTGCCTCACTTGCCCTGCGCAAGAAAACCGGGTTGCGCGTGCGCCTGCCGCTCGCCGAGCTCACGGTTGTCAGCGCTCACGCCGACGCGCTCAACGAATACAGCGACATCTTGCGCGACGAGCTCAACGTGAAGCAGGTCACCCTGGTGGCGCTCACGGAATCATCGGCGGCTGACTTCGGTGTCACCTCGCGACTGTCGGTCAACGCCCGCGCTGCCGGCCCGCGCCTCGGCAAAGACGTGCAGCGAATCATTCAGGCCGCAAAGGGTGGCGACTGGTCCGAGGCGAACGGGGTCGTTACGGCCGGGGGAGTCGAGCTCGTCGAGGGCGAGTACGAACTCACGCTCGAGACAGAATCCGACGGCGAATCGTCGCGTGCCCTGGGGCTTGTTCCCAGCGGAGGCTTCGTGTTGCTCGACACGTCAACCACGCCCGAACTCGAGGCAGAAGGTTTGGCGCGCGACCTGATTCGCGCGGTGCAAGACACGCGCAAGTCGGCTGGCTTCGACGTGAGTGACCGCATCCACCTGGATCTCATCGTCTGTGACGAGGAGGATGCCCGCGCTCTCGCGCTGGCCGGCTCGGTCGACATCGCGGGTGAAACCCTGGCGAGCGACTTCACGGTGCACTCGAGTGCGACCACGAGCAACCTGGCGCAACTTGTCGGCGGGCTCGCGTCAGAGTGGGTGCCGGGTCTCACCGCTGCTGCTCCCGAGCACATCGGCGACATCGAGGCCAACCAGTACGCGAACGCCGGACGCATTCTTGTTGCGGTGTCGCGCGTGAATCGTGTGCTCGATGTCTAGCGAGAGCGACGACTACGCGCGCGCTGCCGAGCTCGTGCACCTCGAGCTTCTCGAACGCAATGGCGAGTCAAACCCGCAACCGCGCCTCGAACCAACCCGCCGCGTCGCCGACCTTCTCGGCGATGTGCACCGCGCGTTTGATGTGATTCACATCACGGGTACGAACGGCAAGACGAGCATCTCGCGCATGATCGAGGCCATCTTGCGCGCCTATGGTCTGCGCACGGGGTTGTTCACGAGCCCACACATCGTCGCCTTTAACGAACGCATCTGCATCGGCGGTCAACCGATCAGCGATGACGCGCTCGTCGCTAACTGGCTCGACATCAAGCCGTACGTCGAAATGGTCGACAACGAGTTGATTGCGAAGGGCGAGCCTCGCCTGACCTATTTCGAAGTGCTCACTGTTCTCGCGCTGGCGAGCTTTGCTGACGCACCCGTCGATGTCGCGGTGATCGAAGTTGGCATGGGTGGCGAGTGGGATTCGACAAACATCGTCGAAGCAGACGTCGCAGTTTTCGGCCCCATCGCGATGGATCACCAAGACAAGCTGGGTTCCACGCTCGAAGCCATCGCGCGCACGAAGTCGGGAATCATCAAGCCGTCGACCATCGTCGTGTCAGCAGCCCAAGAGCCGATTGCCGAACAGGTTCTGCGCGAGGCGGCCGAACTTACCGAAAGCCTCATTCACTTCGTCGGAGACGAGATTCAGGTCAGCGACCGAACCATGGCCGTCGGTGGACAATTATTGAGCATTCAGGCCCTGTCGGGTTCGTACGACGACGTATTCCTCTCGCTGTTCGGCGATCACCAGGCTGACAACGCAGCGGTCGCAGTGGGAGCCGTCGAGGCATTTCTCGGCGGGGGCACTCAACCGCTGAGCGAAGAGGTGCTCAACGAGGCTCTCGCCACAGTTGAGTCACCGGGCAGACTGCAGCGCATCGCGTCGCTGCCGCCGGTCATCCTTGATGCCGCACACAACCCGCATGGCGCGCGTGCACTCGCGACGGCGCTGGGCCAATACTTCGACTTCGATGACATCACGCTGGTGTTCGGTGCGTTCGCTGACAAAGACGCCACGGGGATGCTCGAACTGCTCGCACCGGCGGTCACGCGCGTCATTCTGACCACCGTTCCCTCCGACCGAGGTATGCCGGCAGCTCAACTGGCCTCTCTCGCCGAAGGTGTGGTCGAAGCCGCGAACCTTCTCGTCGAACCTGACCCGACGCTCGCTTTTGAAAAGGCGCGCGTGCACGCACTGGCTGCTGACAATGGTGCCGTCGTCATTGCAGGCTCAATCACACTGCTCGGAGCAGCACTCGCGACCGCACACGACAACGGATGGAGTTGACCATGGCCCGCACAGCTGACCGCACCCCGAGACGCGCACCCCGACGCCGAAGCTTGGTGGAGAGCCTCGGCGCAATCGTGCTCATCTTTGAATCGGTCGTGATGTTCCTCGCTGCCCTCGCCATCTTTGGCTTGAAGGCGTTGCCGGCCGAGCAAGCGCTCATCGGTGGGGCACTGCTTGTCGTGGCGCTCTTCATCACCGCTGCACTGCTGCGTTGGACCTGGGGCGTCGTGCTGGGAAGTGTTCTCCAAGTCGGCGTCTTGCTCACCGGCCTGTTCGTTCCGACAATGTGGCTTGTGGGCGCCATTTTCACTCTGCTGTGGGCATACGCCGTCTACACCGGAATCACTCTCGACAAGCAAAAGAAAGAGGTCACCCCATGACGAACAACATCGAAGAAACACTCGTACTCGTCAAGCCCGACGGCGTCGCCCGCAACCTAACCGGCGAGATTCTGCGACGCATTGAGTCGAAGGGGTTCGTGATTGTTGACCTCAAGATGGTCCAAGCTGATCGCACTCTGCTCGCCGCACACTACGCCGAGCACGAAGGCAAGCCGTTCTTTGAGCCGCTCGTCGAGTTCATGCAGAGCGGACCCGTCGTCGCTGTTCGAGTCGCGGGCAATCGTGTCATCGAAGGTTTTCGCTCACTCGCCGGAACGACGGATCCGACGACGGCAGCCCCAGGAACGATTCGTGGTGACCTCGGTCGCGACTGGGGCCTCAAGGTTCAACAGAATCTCGTGCACGGATCTGACTCTCCCGAGTCTGCGGCACGCGAGCTTGCGCTCTGGTTTAGCTAGAGGTAGCTCAACCAGTCCAGACGAACCTGGGCGATCACGGCGACGGCCAAGTACGACGCAATAACAACGGTGGGGCTCCACGACAGCAGTCTTGAGCCGATATCGCGAACCGTTTCGTTGTTGCTCCACACGCCGTGCTTGAGGTTCCAGAAGGTCGAGACCCAGAACACGGGGATGACCGCTGTCCAGGTCACCATGCACCATGGGCACAGCGTGCCGAGCGTAAACACGCTGATGCTGATGAGCCAGATTGCGAAGCCGAGCGCTCCGGCAGCGGCCACGTTGAAGGCAATCCACCACCAGCGAGCGAATCGAGCGCCGGCGAGCGAGCCAACGCCGGTGGCCATCACAACAGGCCAGCCGATGAGCCCGAGAAGCGAGTTCGGAAAGCCGAAGATAGAACCCTGCGGCGAATTCATGTTCGCGCCGCACTGAACGAGAAGCGTGAAGTCACACGAGGCGCTGTGCTCGGGATCAATCAAAACCTGAATCTTCTCGTATGTCAGTTCGAACGCGGCGAGCAACCCGATAGCACTCGCAATGATCAGAAAGACGCCAAGGCCAATCAGGCGCTCGTTGGCGGCAATCGTCTTGACGTTGTTTCGCGGCTCAGTTTCACTGTTCGTCATCACCCTCGAATTATGGCAGGTGTAGATGGGGCAAAGTCGAGTCACACTCGTGCCATACTGTAAGAAGCGTTTTGAACACGAGTGAATGTCCTCGTGGCACGCAACCAAAAGTTTCCCGGCGGGTCGCACGCGCACCAGCTGGACAAAAGTTAAGTCGCAATTTGAGATAGTGCTTCGGTACTTGGAATTGTGCAGAAAGTGCACCACCCATGGTGAATAAAGAAACCACCCCGCAACTCACGTTCGATCGTGCGAACCCCTTCGCGGTTCCCGAGGGCTACGTGCCGACGATTGACGTGTCGGCCGCCACTGCCCAGGCAGTTGAGTCAATCGAGGCCGCGGAGTCGGGAGAGCCGGCTCCAGTCGAGGCTGTTGCGGTCGAGTATCCGGCCATCGCCCCACTCGAACCGACCGACCTCGTCTTCTTTGCGCCAGACCTGCCGAAGATCGAGCCGCGTTTTGGGCGCGATCGTTTCAACGATCGCTTCAACGACCGCTTTGACGATGACGACCAGCCGTGGGAGAGCGCATCGGCTCGTCGGCGTGCTCGACGTCGTTCCGGTGATGACCGACCGGTTTCTGACGACCCGAACACCGTCGTGAAGGTGAGAATCCCTCGCGAGCCTGAGCTCATCACCGAACCTCAGCGCGTGAAGGGATCAACCCGACTCGAGGCCAAGAAGCAGCGTCGCCGCGACGGTCGCGATCAAGGCCGCCGCCGTGCCGTTGTGACCGAGAGCGAGTTTCTTGCTCGGCGCGAGGCTGTCGACCGTTCCATGATCGTTCGTGAGCGCGACGACAAGATTCAAATCGGTGTGCTCGAAGACAGCATTCTGGTTGAGCACTATGTGGCGCGATCGAGTGAGGCGAGCCTCATCGGCAACGTCTACCTCGGCAAAGTTCAGAACGTGCTGCCCTCGATGGAGGCAGCCTTCGTGGACATCGGTCGTGGCCGTAACGCTGTCTTGTATTCGGGTGAAGTCGACTGGGATGCCGCCGAGACGGGCAACCAGCCTCGCCGCATCGAGCTCGCGCTCAAGACCGGCGACAAAGTTCTCGTGCAGGTTACAAAAGACCCCGTGGGGCACAAGGGCGCGCGTCTGACAAGCCAGATTTCGCTTCCCGGCCGCTATCTCGTCTATGTGCCGAACGGTTCGATGAGTGGAATCAGCCGCAAGCTTCCGGACACCGAACGCACGCGTCTGAAGGCGATCCTTAAAGAGGTACTCCCAGAGGACGTCGGCGTTATCGTTCGTACTGCTGCTGAGGGTGCAACTGAAGACCAGCTCACGTTCGATGTCAGTCGACTCACGCAACAGTGGGACGACATCTCGTCCAAGGTCGAAACCATGTCAGCGCCAGCGCTCTTGCACAGCGAGTCGGACTTGCTCATCAAGATCATCCGCGACGTCTTTAACGAAGATTTCCAGAAGCTCATCATCGCCGGTGACGGCCCACGCACGGCGATCGAGTCGTACCTGGCGCAGGTTGCCCCGGAGCTTCTCGAACGAGTCTCTCGTTACGAGGGCGACGGAGACATCTTCGATGCGTTCCGCATCAACGAGCAGATTGAGAAAGCTCTCGATCGCAAGGTATGGCTGCCGTCGGGTGGTTCACTCGTCATCGACCGAACCGAAGCGATGACCGTCGTCGACGTCAACACCGGCAAGTTCGTCGGATCCGGCGGAAACCTCGAAGAGACGGTCACAAAGAACAACCTTGAAGCTGCCGAAGAAATCGTTCGCCAGCTTCGCCTGCGCGACATCGGCGGCATCATTGTCGTCGACTTCATCGACATGGTTCTTGAGACCAACCGCGACCTCGTTCACCGCCGTCTCATCGAGTGCCTCAGTCGTGACCGCACGAAGCACCAGGTTGCCGAGGTGACCTCGCTCGGACTCGTTCAGATGACCCGAAAGAAGCTCGGTCTCGGGCTTCTCGAGACATTCAGTGAGCCGTGTGAGGTGTGCGCGGGTCGCGGAGTTGTTGTGTTTCACGAACCCGTCGTTCGCCGACAGAGCAGTGGGCAAAACGGCCCCGGTGGCGCCGGAGACCAAAAATCGTCACGTCGCTCAAAGTCGCGCACTGCGACGCCCAGCGTTTCTCCCCACGGCATTCCCGAGGGGGCGAAGAACGCTCTTGCTCAAATCGCGGCGAGCACGCTCCACCAAAATGACGATCACGCCGAGCTCGGTGCAGACGATGACGTCATCGAGATTCTCGACATTCCCGTCGTCAAGCAGCGACGTGGGCGTGAGCCGCGCGTTGAGCAGGCCGATGAGATTCTCGAAAACGTGCTTGAAGCGTTGCCCGAGCCCAAAGCTTCGGGACAAGGACGTGGGCGTGCACGCGGCCGCCGGGTGTCAACGGGCCCGATTTCGACGGGTGAGGCCGGCGAGACCGCCTCGAGCGATGCCTCGAACGACGGCACGGAGTAGCCGAGCGGTCGGTTTGCACGAGCACTGTATCTCAGGCTATTCTTGAACCTTGGTGCGTGCATCGGGTTTTCCGATGAGCACAAAGTTTTCACTCGAGAGACGGTGGTTCGTCTCCATGAACGAAGCAGGTAAGAAGTGGTTTACGCAGTAGTGCGCGCAGGTGGCCGCCAAGAAAAGGTCGAGGTTGGCACCATCGTCACGATGAACCGTGTCGAAGCTGACAAGTCGGGTGTCATTGAGCTCCCCGCAGTGCTGCTCGTTGATGGTGACAAGATCACCGCCGACGCCGCGTCGCTTGCGAAGATCAAGGTCACCGCAGAGGTGCTCAACGACCTTCGTGGCCCCAAGATCATCATTCAGAAGTACAAGAACAAGACCGGATACAAGAAGCGCCAGGGTCACCGTCAGGAACTCACGCGCGTCAAGGTCACTGGAATCAAGTAGTCACAGGAGAACGACGAAATGGCACACAAAAAGGGAGCGAGTTCGACCCGCAACGGTCGTGACTCAAACGCACAGCGTCTCGGAGTGAAGCGCTTCGGCGGCCAGAAGGTTCTCGCGGGCGAAATCATCGTTCGTCAGCGTGGCACGCACTTCCACCCCGGCGCCAACGTCGGTCGTGGCGGCGACGACACCCTGTTCGCTCTTGCTGCTGGCGCAGTTGAGTTTGGTACGAAGGGTGGCCGCAAGGTCGTCAACATCGTCCCGGCGTAACAACGCCGGCACACCATCCTTTGAGGGGGCGAGCTGGAAAAGCTCGTCCCCTCTTTTTTATTCGCAAATGAACTAGATTTTCCGACTCGCAAAAAAGGAGCTGACGTGACCACTTTCGTCGACAACGTCACGCTTCATTTGCGTGCCGGAAACGGCGGAAACGGCTGTGTCTCCGTTCGTCGTGAGAAGTTCAAGCCACTCGCCGGTCCGGATGGTGGCAACGGTGGTAACGGTGGCGACATCGTTCTGATTGCCGACCCACAGGTGACCACACTTTTGAGTTTCCACCGGCACCCGCACCAGTCCGCCGAGAACGGTGGCTTTGGAATGGGCGACAATCGCTCGGGTCATGCGGGCAAGCCGATTGAGTTGTCGGTTCCTGTTGGCACCGTTGTCAAAGACGCCGACGGCACAGTTCTGATTGACATGGATGCCCCGGGACTGCGTTTCGTTGTTGCTCCCGGTGGCCAAGGCGGGCTCGGCAACGCCGCTCTCGCGTCGACGAAGCGCAAGGCGCCCGGTTTTGCGCTGCTCGGAACCGATGGCTGGGCCGGCGACATCGTTCTTGAGTTGAAGACCCTCGCCGACGTGGCACTCGTGGGATTCCCGAGTGCGGGCAAGTCGAGTTTGGTTGCTGCGCTGTCGGCAGCGCGTCCCAAGATCGCTGATTACCCGTTCACAACGCTTCACCCGAACCTCGGTGTTGTTCAGGCGGGCGACTCCCGTTACACGATCGCCGACGTGCCCGGTCTCATCGAAGGCGCCAGCGAAGGCAAGGGCCTTGGGCTTGAATTTCTGCGTCACGTTGAGCGCTGCACTGCCCTGTTGCACGTCATTGACTGCGCGACGCTCGAACCCGGACGCGATCCACTCACTGACCTCGAGGTAATCAAGCGAGAACTCGCGGCCTACCCCGTGCCCGAAGACCAGGTTCCACTGCTCGAGCGTCCGCAACTCATCGCCTTGAACAAGATTGACGTTCCCGACGCGCGCGACCTCGCCGACATGGTCAAGTCTGATTTCGAAGCACTCGGCTACCGCGTGTTCGAGATTTCGAGCATGTCTCACGAAGGGCTGCGACCACTGTCGTTTGCGTTGGCCGAACTTGTCGAGAAGCACCGCGCCGAGTTGGCTCTCGAGCCCGTCGCGCCGCGCATCGTGATTCGCCCACAGGCTGTCGATGATGCCGGCTTTAAGGTCACCGTTGAAGGCGGAAGTGCCGGACCGGTCTATCGCATTCGCGGCGGAAAGCCCGAGCGCTGGGTTCAGCAAACAGACTTCCAAAACGACGAAGCCGTGGGTTACTTGGCTGACCGTCTGGCCAAGATCGGCGTTGAAGAGCAGTTGTTCCGTGCCGGCGCAGTTCCGGGTGCGACCGTCATCATCGGCTCCGATAACGCCATTGTCTTTGACTGGGAGCCAACGCTCAC
>WLDR01000045.1 GCA_009704705.1 Actinomycetota bacterium
GCGTCTTCCTTGGTGAGGATGCTGTCCTTCTCCAGGGTTGCGGCAATCGACTCGTAGCCCGCGAATTCCTTTTCGATGTCTTCGCTCGTCAGGCCAAGAGCCTTGAGGAAGACGGTCACCGACTGCTTGCGCTTGCGGTCGATGCGAACACCAACCTGGTCGCGGCGGTCGATTTCGAACTCGAGCCATGCACCACGGCTCGGGATCATGCGTGCCGAGTAAATCTCAACGTCGGAGGTCTTCTCGAGCGTGCGCTCGAAGTAGACACCGGGGCTACGCACGAGCTGCGACACAACGACGCGCTCGGTGCCGTTCACAATGAACGTGCCCTTGTCGGTCATGAGGGGGAAGTCACCCATGAACACGGTCTGGCTCTTGATTTCGCCGGTCTCGTGATTGATGAATTCGGCCTCGACGTAGAGCGGTGCCGAGTAGGTCTTTCCGCGCTCCTTACACTCATCGATGGTGTACTTCTCTTCTTCGAGGAAGGGATCCTTGAAGCCGAGCTCCATCGTGCGGTCGTTGTTCTCGATCGGGGAGACCTCTTCGAAGATCTCCTCGAGACCCATTCGCTCCGACACGTCGGTGCGACCGGCCTTCTTGGCTTCGGCAAGGCGCGCCTTCCAGGCGTCGTTACCGACGAGCCAATCAAAGCTCTCCGTCTGCAATGCGAGCAGGTCGGGAACCTTGATGGTGTCTGTGATTTTGGCGAACGAAAGACGCGATGCCTCGCGACCGTTCTTTGGGGACTTGTTTGCGTTGCGCGCAGCAGCCAAGGGAATTACCTCCAGATGGCACTCACTGTGTCATCATGTCGTGTCGGCGGGGACTGTATGAAAAGCGAATCCAAGAACGCCAAATACCCACCCGAGTGTGGCAACTTCGTTGGAAGCCACGCGGTGAGAGAGCTGGCACGCCGACCGCAATATGACGACGCGCGAATTCCTAGATGCGCAAATTACAACTATAGGTCGCCGGTGTGCCCTGTGTCTAGTTACAATTCGACGACAATTCATTAATTGGAGCTCACATGGCCGAAAACCCGCAGATAACCCTGCGTGAATCCGGCGAGCGAGCCATCTTGATGCCCGACCCATACCAGTCGGGAGCATTGATTCTTGAGGTAGACGGCACACCACAATCGCACGTCTTTGCCGAGTCGCCCGATGATCTCTTCTTCGAGTACATCCGCCGAATCGGCCATGTCATCGACCTTTTTCGAATGCCGGGGCAACCCATCACAGCTGTGCATCTCGGTGGCGGGGCCCTGACTCTGCCTCGCTACATTGCGGCGACTCGGCCGGGTTCGCGCCAGCAGGTTCTCGAACGCCACGCTGACCTGATTGATTTCGTGCGCGAACACCTGCCGCTACCCAGCGGCGCCTCGATTCGATTTCGATACGGGGATGCACGCGAAACGCTCAACAAACTACCCGCCGGCTTGCGCGGAACGGTCGACCTCGTTGTGGTCGACATCTTCGCTGGCGCACGCACCCCCGCGCATGTGACGAGCCAGGAATTCTTCATCGAGGTCTCTCGCCTACTCACTCCCGATGGTGTTGTCGTGGTGAACGTGGCCGACGGCCCCGGTCTCGCCTTTGCGCGGGCCGAGACGGCGACCTTGCGCAGCGTGCTACCCGAGGTCATCGCCATCGCCGAGGCGCAGGTCTTGAAGGGTCGCCGGTTCGGAAACGTCGTTCTCGTGGGTTCCCGATCAGACGCCCTGTTGGAATGGCTCCCTCGGTTGTTGGCCGGAGGTCCGCATCCGGCAAAAGCTGTCGCTGGCAAAGAGCTTGTCGAGTTCATTGCCAGTGCACCCATCGTCACTGACGCAACTGCGGTGCCAAGCCCCAGCCCAAACAAAAGCATCTTCGCGGTGAAGCGGTCGTAATGGCGAACCTCACCGACGTGCAGTCGTGGGCGCACGAGTTAATGGCCCACCACATCACCGAGCGCGGCTGGTCGTTTGGGTTTGACCACGCGAAAATGCGTGCCGGTTTGTGCGACTTTAAGAAGAAGCGCATCTCGGTGTCGCGCTACCTCGCGGCGCGCTATGAAGATGATGAAGTGCGACAGATTCTGCTTCACGAAATCGCGCACGCACTGGCCGGGTCAAAAGCTGGTCACGGGCCCAAGTGGCGAACCATCGCCAAGCAGATTGGTTACGACGGTAAGCGCACCCATGATGGAAGTGCCGCCAATGATCTCGCGCCCATCGTCGGCTATTGCCCGGCGGGCCACGAGTTCTTCCGATTCAAGAGAGCGACTCGCCCGCTCTCGTGCGGGCGGTGCAGCCGAGGTTTCAACCGCGATAGCCTCATCACGTGGCACCAGCGTGACGCACTCTAAGGGAGCATGATGGACATTTTTCTGCGGCTCACCCTCGATGCTGACATCGAAACAGTGTGGGATGCGCTCGCGCGACCTGCGCAGATGCAGGCTGCCGCGAGTCCGTTCATCCACGTTCGCTCACGTGAACAGGGCGGGTTTCCGGCGAAGTGGATTCCCAACACGCCACACCTCGTTGCGCTCTCGCTTTTCGGGCTCATCCCGCTGGGCACTCAAGTCGTTGAGCCGCGCTTCGAGGAGCGACCTGGTGGCGTGCGCATGGTGATTGATTCCGGAGCTCCAATGAGTGGTCCGTTAACGCGGCTCACCCATTGGGAGCACCGCATGGCTGTCTCGGTCGTTAACGAACGTCAGACTTTGTACCGAGACCGTTTGCGGATTCGCGGCGGATGGTTGACCGTTCCATTCGGAATCGGTCTGTGGTTTATGTGGCAGTTACGCGGGCAATCGCTCGTACGTTCGATGCGTCGAATTAGCCGCGCGCGGCGTTAGCTTTGTCGATGTCGCCTTCACTCGAGGCTTCGTCGAGCACAACCTGAACGTCAGTCGATGACAGCGAGCGCAATTCGAACGAGAACGAGTCCATGACCCGGGTCTGGTTCTCAAGCCACTCAACGCGGGCCTCGGCGTCACCAAACGCTTCGGTGCTGTACTCCTCGTAGCGGGTCACCAGGTTCTCTGCGAGGCGACGAGCTTCGGCAATGGCGCGAGCAGCCTCTTCACGAGCATCGCGAAGAATCGTGTCGGCCTGCGTGCGCAACGTGGCAAGTTCAGATTCAGCCTGATTCGTCAATTCACCCGCAGTCGCGACAGCCTGTGCCACACGTGAGCTGGCCTCTTCGCTCAGGCGTTCGACGTGAGCAACCGCCTCTTCGTTGCGGGCAAGGCGCTCTCGCTCGGCTTCGTCTTCAGCGATCTTGATGTCGTAGTCCATACGCAACTGGTCACGCTCGGCGATCTGACGCGTGGTAAGGAGCTCAGTCTTGATGTCTTCGACCTCTTGGTGAAGACGGGCGCGACGGTCAGACGCAGCAATCTCTGTCTCAGAGATGAACTTCGCACCACGACGCTGCGCGGTCTCGAGGCTGGTTCGCGCCTGAACAAGAAGCGCTTCTGCCTGGTTGTCGAGCTCCGTACGACGGCGCTCGGTCTCAACTCGATTGTCTTCAATCGTGCCATCGGCTTCGAGCGTGACCCGTGTGGCTTCTTCGCGAGCCTTACGAACACGGTCTTCTGCGTCTGCGCGTGCAGTTTCGCGAATGACCTGTGCTTCGGCGGTTGCGTCCTTGACGATGACCTTGGCCTGCTCTTCAGAAACACGCAAGGTCTGTTCGAACGCGGCACCGAGGTCTGCGTAGGTGGGCTTTGCAGTCAGTCGGTTGAGCTTCTCTTGAGTCTCAGCGAGCGTTTCGACGAGTTGACCAATTTGTTCGTCTACTTCACGCTTGCGCGCCTCGGCCTCAACGGCCGACGACGTCATCTGCTCAGCGGCCTCGATGACATCTTGGGGTTCATAGCCGGGCTTCGCGCGGCGGAACTGGAGCTTCACATCCATGATTACTCAGCCTCTTCCGACGTGATGGGGGCAGACACGGCTTCACTCAGAAGCAACATGTCAGCGGCAAATTCTTCGACGAGCTGCTGCTGGCGCGTGACCTCGGCGAGGCGTGTGCGCGAAGCTTCGTGCAGTTCCCGCGCGTGGGTCTCAATCTTCATCAGCAGCGACTTCGAGCGAAGGTGCGAACGGGAAACGAGAGCGTGAGCGGTTTCGGTAGCCGAACGAACAGCGTCAGCACCCTCGACCTGGTAACGAGCGAGCAAGCCTTCGGCCTTGAGCAACACTTCGCTCGCGCGACGGCTCGACTCGGTGGTCTGGTCGTTGGCATCGTTCTCAATGCGGCTGATGTAGTCGAGCGACTGCTCCGCGAGACGAGCCATTTCGCGTTCGGAACGTTCGCGGTTCGCTTCAATCTCGGCTGCAATGCGAGCCATTTCGCGCTCGTGGACTTCGCGCAACGTCGCGATCTCTCGGGCTGTTGTCTCAGCCTCACGCTCAACAACGTCGTTAATCTCGTTGACGCGAGCCAACGCATCACGCTCGATGCGCTCGGCATCTTCACGGGCGCGAGCCAGCTCAGCACGGGCTTCTTCGAGGCCATCTTCTGCGTGCGAAACTTCTGCGGCCGAACGACTCTGCGACTGGGCGACCGCGTGACGTGCGCGGCTACGAGCTTCGGTGAGCAGAGCATCCGCTTGCGATTTTGAGGATGCGGCGAGCTCACGTGCTTCTGCCTTCGCGGCCTCGCGAATCTCGGCGGCCTCAGCGGCTGCCTGGGCGAGAAGTTTGCTGGCCTGCTCTTCTGCGACCTTGAGGGTCTGCTCGAATGCACTTCCGAGCTCCGAGAAGCTTGGTGCGGAGTCAATCTTGCGAAGCTGCGAACGAACATCGCTCAGCTCCCGCTTCAAGCGGCGGAGTGTGGCCTCTGACTCCGCAGCAGCAGCATTGCTCTTGCTGATTCGTTCGGCGAGTTCGGCAAAGGCGGCGTCGACCTCGAGCGGGTCGAAACCTTTGCGCGTCGTCCGGAAATTGGACGTATCACTCATGAGAACTCCTGAAGATAGTTATGAGCATTCTAGGGCGCAAACTAGGCGTTCGTCGACCACATAACAAGGTTTAAGCCTAGGCGCGACCCATGACCGCCATCGCCATGCGCAACAGCGTGCCGCGTCCGCCTTCCATCTCTTGCGAGAGGCTTTCGCTCATTGCTTGCTCGGGCGTGAACCAGGTCACTTCGAGGGCATCCTGTCGAGGTTCACAGGTGCCCGTGACCGGAACGACGTAGGCAAGCGAGACCGCGTGCTGGCGATCATCCGTAAACGGGCTCACGCCCGGCAGCGGAAAGTACTCAGCGACGTGGAACGGGACGGGGCTGGCCGGCAAGAGGGGGAATGCCATTGGGCCGAGGTCTTTCTCGAGGTGCCGAAACAATGCGTCTCGAACCGTCTCGCCATACATCACGCGTCCGGAGACGATTGTGCGGGTCATCTCGCCCGACGGTTTCGAGCGAAGCAGCACTCCAACTTCGGTGACCACACCCAACCCATCAACGCGCACGGGCACTGCTTCGACATACAAAAGTGGCAGGCGCAATCGAATTGCGGCCAAATCGTCGTCGCCGAGCCAGCCGGAATTCGGGTCAGGTGTGCGAACGCTCATGACGCTAGTTTCTCACGCCCTAGTTTTTGCGGCGCAACCTGTCGAAGAACTTCGCTGGTGTCGTGATCGTCAGATTTTCTGACTTGTGCAACACAACTGAGCCATAAGCGCGCAGTCGGCGAAAACGATCACTGACAAAGAAGAACGGTGTTCCGAAAGCGATGAGCAAACCCGTCGCGCCTATCGGCCCAAGAATCGACAGACCCGTGTTCACCAGGTCGCCGATTGACGGGTCCGGCGTTGGTGGCGGTGGCGGTGTCGGGTCAACATCCCACTGTGCCCAGAGGCTCTGGTCTGAGCTGAAGTCAAAATCCGCGCCATCGGCGTAGGGCGTTCCGGAGCCATCCTGCTCGGTATTCCAACCCGCGAACACGTAACCCGGGAATGAAAATGGGTTGCTAGAGAGGGCCGCTGTTCCCGATTCTTCCTGGGTTGCCGGTGATCCGGTACCGCCGTTCGGCTCAAACGTCACAGTGAAGGTTGGGTTTGCCGTCCACTGGGCATACAGGGCGAGGTCCGCTGAAAAGTCGTACGACTCCTCATTCGTGTAGGCGTCGCCGCTGCCGTTTTCGTCGGTGTTCCAGCCCGCAAAGGTATGGCCAGGGCGACTGAACCCATTCGGCGTCAGGGTTGCCGTGGATGCGGAAGCCTGAGCCGAAGTCGTGCCTGTCGCATCCGCCGCGTTGGCATTGAACGTGACAACCTTGCTCACCGGAATAGAGTCGGCCAAAACGAACGTACCTGGCGGGGTTTGTGACAGTGTCGACGTGACGAGGTTGTCGAATTCGAACCCGGGGCCACTGAAGCGCACTGAATCCAATGTCATTGAATCCGGCATGTAGAGGTTCAAATAGACGTACTGGGCACCCGGCCCCATCGTCGACGGCGACGGCGGGTAGATGACCGACCACGCGCGGGGGTTTCCGAAATAGTAACCCTTGGGGTACATCGTTGAATCAATGCTCGTCACAAACTTGTCGAGGGCCTCGTCGCCCGCGGGCCACGGCGACGGTGGGGCGGCGCCTAAGAACGACACCAATTGCGAGCTGCTGAATGTTGCCACGACAGTTCCGCCATTGAGGAACTCAACCTTGTTGCCGTTGTTACCGCCCGACCACCAAAAGCCGACGTATCTGACAGGGTTCGTGAATCCGAAAGTGATGCTGCGTGTTGGGTTGACGCCGTCAATGTACCAACCGGTGCCAGCGGAGTTGGATCCGGCCCCGCCGACTGTAGCAGTGGGGCCCGTCGTGCTGGCACCCGAAAAGAAACCGGCGGCCAAAATGTTGCAAGCTTGAGGCATGTTCGCCGTCAAGGTCCCGGTAGCGACCGAGGTCGGGCATGGTCCCTCAGAAAAACTGTCGAATGACTCGAGCAGGGCGTCTGCGCCCGTCACATCTGAACCTTGAACAAAGGGTGGTGACAGATAAAGGCTGATGTTTCCAGGCGCGGCGGCGGCGACCTGTGCGGGCACAATGCCGGCGAGCAACACGAGGGCAGATGCCGCGACAACCCCACCGATTCGACGAATGACAACGCTCACGTGCACAACACCCTTCACAGTCTCAGAACGATGTTCTACACTAGCCCATTATTCGGTCGTTGCTCCTTACTGGTATCCGTTTGCACACGCATCGCGCGGACACCAGTTCCACGCCAAGCAACTTCCCAAACTCCTATTTGACCGCGGACTAGGGGCCCTTGTTATGGAAGTTCCCGGAAGCTTCCGCTCTCTTTCAAGGCCGAACGAACGGCTTCGAGTTGTTCAAGAAGGCGATTTGCCTCTTCTTGAGAGATCTTCCCGTCAGCGAGAGCCGCCTCGATCGAGTTCGAATAGTTTCGAAGCTCGGTACTGTCGTTGCTCGACTCGTTCGCCTCGTCTCGGGCCTGGTCCATCGAGTGCAGGACCACACCAATGAGAATGTTCAAAACCGTAAAAACAATGATGAACACGTAGCTCACGAAGAACGGAATGGCAAACGGTGAGATTGCCATGGCCTCTTCGAGATAGACCGGAAAGTTCTCCAGCGTCAGCAAGATGAAGAGTGACTTGAACGACGCACCGATGTCTCCCCAGCTTGTGGGAGCGCCCGCACCGAAGAGGTACGTGCCGGCCATTCCATAGACGAAAAGCAAGAGAGAGATGACAACCGTCATGCTCAGAAGCGGAGGAATTGACTTCACAATCGATGCCACGAGGATCTTGACATCGGGAAGGAACCTGAGGATGCGCAGCAACCGCATGAGCCGCAGAAGTCGGAGCAGTGCGGTCTGGCCCTCGAGAACAGGCACGAGAGCAATCACAAGAAAATCAAAGACGTTCCATCCGGACCGGAAGAACATCCATGGCTTCGTTCCGTAGCTCACAATCCGAAAGACCAGTTCCACAACGTAGATACCGAAGGCAACCTGGTCGATGAAGTGAGCCGACTGACTGACCGAGGGGGAAAGTTCCGAGAACGTGAGAACGGCCAGAGCAATGGCGTTGGTAAAAATAACAAAAGCGATGAACACCTCAAACGCGGAGCTGTAAAGAATTCGCGTCATCCAGAGGATTCGATACTTCGGCAGCTGAAAGGTTTCGCCGGTAAGTCGAAACGTGATTTCGCGATTCGAAGACATCTGCCCTCCCGTGGCCGATTCCGTGCGCCTGTGCTGTCGGGTAAAGCATAACGACCGACGGTCCATCGCCTTCTATTGGCGTCTCGAGACCTGTTCAAGCCCACCCGGACGCGTTCAACAATCCCCAACAGAACACGAAATGAAGAAGCCCCACGTGACGTGGGGCTTCTTCATTTGACGTTCCTCAGTGGGATTGCTAGTTATGCAGCCGAACGGCGCCGAATCACAACGAGTGCGATACCGGCAGCAGCAAGCGCAAGGGCGCTACCGAAGATGCCGCCCATCGCCGCTGAGTCAGCGCCGGTGTCGGGGAGCTTCGGCGTCGATAGCGGTCCGACAACGATTGCCTCGGAGTAGAACTCGGTGCCGTTGCTGGTGAGCTGACCCGTAAGCTGCTTCGTTCCCGCATAGTCGGTGATGTCGGCAGAGTAAATCTCGGAATTGTTGACCTCGTCAATAACCCAGGCAATGCCCGACGAGTCGAACGTGAGCCCGGCGTTGTCTCCGGACGGCATTGCTGAGGAACCAACCTGCGCGAACGCTCCAGTGGTCGTGCTGATAGTGCCAATTTCTCCGTTTGAGTAGTTCGCGCCATACAGCGTGCCGTTGGGCGCAAACGCCATTCCGTAGAAAGAGTCAGTACCCGAAACCACGCCAACGCCGTCTCCGCACACGGCATTTCCAAGGTTCACCGGTCGAAGATTATCTGTATCGTCGTCCCACACCCACGCGTTTCCGGATGCGTCAATCGCCAGCGTGTAAGGATCGCAATCGAAAGCGTCAATGAGGGTCAAAGTCTTGGCTACTGGGTCAAAAACAGCCAAGTCGACTCCGACTGTCCAGTCGATGACGTAAATCTTGCCGTCGACGGCGTTATAGGCCGGGCTCGAAAAGCACTGGCCCTCGATGCCGGGAACGACCTCAGTGACGGCGCCCGTTGCAACGTCAACGAGACCGACAGCTGGATCAATGATTCCGTCTTCACAGCCAAACACATAGAGCCCTTCGCCGGCTGGCAGCGATCGCGGGGCGGCAAGAGCCGGGGTTGACGCGAGCAACAGGGCAGCCGAAACTGCTGTTCCTACCGCGATCAAGATTTTTTTCTTCATGAGTTTTCCTTTACCACATAGACAAAAAACAGTTCTTTTAAAAAAAAATTAAGTAGCACAAAAAGTCATTAATTCACGTCGTGATCATGCTGCGTTTTGTGGTGACGCCGTTGGCCCCGGCGTAGAAACCCCTCTCGACTCGTTGCGTCTCACGGCTCCGTCACGTCTTCGGGCCACCCTTACGCTGTGCATATGCGCTCGCCCAAGATCATCGTCGCGCCAGACTCCTTCAAGGGAACTCTCTCAGCGCTGGCTGCCGCCGAGGCAATAGGTGCCGGGTGGTCGGCAGCACGACCAGATGACAACGTAATGCTGCTACCCCAGGCCGATGGGGGTGAGGGGTCACTCGACGCGATCGAACGGGCGGTAGCGGGCCAAGGCACTCGCATGAAGTCGGCTACCCCCAAACTCCTGCACAAACTTGCCGGTGTCACCGTGGTGAGCCAC
>WLDR01000046.1 GCA_009704705.1 Actinomycetota bacterium
ACGCTCCGGGTGAGCACGGCCGCACCAAGCGCAAGACAGACAGTGACTACGCCGTTCGTCTTCGCGAGAAGCAGCGCCTCCGCGCTCAGTACGGCATTCGCGAAGCACAGCTTCGCCGCGTATTCCAGGAAGCCCGTCGTACCGACGGCCTGACCGGTGAGAACCTGGTCGAGCTGCTCGAGATGCGTCTCGACGCCTTGGTACTTCGTTCGGGCTTCGCTCGCACGCAGGCCCAGTCGCGTCAGATGGTTGTTCACCGTCACATCACTGTTGACGGTCAGCTCGTTGACCGCCCGTCGTTCCGGGTCAAGCCTGGTCAGGTCATTCAGGTTCGTGAACGCAGTGAGGGCATGGAACCATTCCAGGTAGCTGCTGCCGGCGGCCACGTGGATGTTCTCCCTCCCGTACCTGGTTACCTCGACGTCGAGCTCGACAAGCTGCGTACCACGCTGGTGCGTCGCCCCAAGCGCGCTGAGGTTCCTGTGACCTGTGAAGTTCAGCTCGTGGTTGAGTACTACGCAGCACGCTAAGCGTCAAACTCCTTCATTGCGAGGGCGACCACTCGATCTGTCGGGTTGGTCGCCTTCGTCTTTCTGGTGTTCTACTCGCGCCAGTGAAGTCACCTAGACTTGACCGCTATGAAGAACTTTCTCCTCATTTCACTCGGTGTTGTTGCTGGTTTCGTCATTGCTCACGAAGTGAGCAAGACCGAATCTGGCAAGGCTTTTCTTGCGAACGTTGACTCGGCCGTTGAGGGCGTCAAGGAAGCCGTCGTCGACGGCTACCGCACGCGCGACGCCGAGATTCGCAAGAGCAAGTAACCCTTAATGAAGACCGCTGACATTGGCCAACGCTGGTTGGATTACTTCGCGAAGAACGGTCACACGGTCGTCCCCTCTGCGTCGTTGGTGAGCGACGATCCGACACTGCTTTTCACGGTTGCCGGCATGGTGCCGTTTATCCCGTATCTCTCCGGGCACGTTCCGCCCCCGTATCCTCGGGCCACGAGCGTGCAAAAGTGCATCCGCACCCTGGACATTGAAGAGGTCGGCAAGACAACGCGTCACGGCACCTTTTTTCAGATGAACGGCAATTTTTCATTCGGCGACTACTTCAAAGAAGGCGCCATCGGTTACGCGTGGGAACTACTGACTTCTTCTGAAAGCGATGGCGGGCTTGGTTTCGCAGAGAAAGATCTCTGGGTAACCGTTTACGATGATGATGACGAGGCCATCGAGCTGTGGACCAAGATTGCCGGGCTTCCGGCTGAACGAATCCAACGGCGTGGCAAAGAAGACAACTACTGGTCTACGGGTCAGCCAGGACCGGCGGGTCCATGCTCCGAGATTTATTTCGACCGCGGTCCAAAGTACGGAATCGAAGGCGGCCCCGTTGCCGATGAAGACCGCTACATCGAAATCTGGAACCTCGTCTTCATGCAGTACGCACGTGGTGAGGGCACGAGCAAGACCGAATTTGAGATTCTGGGTGAACTGCCCAACAAGAACATCGATACCGGAATGGGCCTCGAGCGCGTTGCGTTCCTGAAGCAGGGCGTTGAGAACCTCTACGAGATCGACCAAGTTCGGCCCGTGCTCGATCGCGCCGCCGAGCTCGCCGGAGTCACGTATGGCAAGAATCATGAAGACGACGTTCGACTTCGCGTCATCGCTGATCACGTTCGTTCCGCTTTGATGTTGATGTCCGACGGAGTGACCACCTCGAATGAGGGGCGCGGGTACATCCTCCGCCGTCTGCTGCGTCGTTCGGTGCGCGCCATGCGGCTTCTTGGCGTTGACGCAGCCACATTCCCGGAGCTTTTCACCGCCTCGCGTGATGCCATGAAGGCTGCATACCCAGAGGTCGAAAAGGACTACGCGCGCATCGCGCAGACGGCCTACGGCGAGGAGGAAACATTCCTCAAAACACTCGCCGCGGGAACGACGATTTTGGACACGGCCGTTGCAGACGTCAAGAAGAAGGGGTCTGCCCGACTTGCGGGGGATACCGCGTTCCTCTTGCACGACACTTTCGGTTTCCCTATCGACCTCACACTCGAAATGGCTGAAGAAGCCGGGCTCACGGTTGACCGATCCGCGTTTGACACGCTCATGTCTGAGCAACGTCAACGCGCGAAGGCGGATGCCAAGGCAAAGAAGTCGGTTCTCGCAGACCTCAGCGTTTACAGCGAACTTCGGGCCGCGGGCGAGACGTCGTTTACCGGCTATGACGAGCTCGACACCGAAACGGCGATTTTGGGCCTCCTCAAAGAGGGCATACCGGTCACGAGCGCCTCGGTCGGTGAGACCGTCGAGGTCATCGTCAAGGCCACGTCTCTGTACGCAGAATCTGGTGGCCAGGAATCGGATGCGGGAACCATCGCCGGCGCTGGATTCACGCTCGAAGTTCTCGACGTGCAAAAGCCAATCAAGGGCCTCGTGAGCCACACGGCAATCGTTCGTGCGGGCACCGTTGCCGTCGGAGACACCGCCAGCACGCACGTTGACCGCGCATGGCGTCGTGCGGCAGCTCAGGCGCATAGCGCCACCCACTTGATCCACGCCGCGCTGCGCGAAACGCTGGGTGGCACAGCTCACCAGAGCGGCTCTTACAATAAAGCCGGCTACATGCGCCTCGACTTTTCTTGGAATGAAGCCTTGTCGCCAGAAACGCGATCCGAGATTGAAGAGATTGCGAACAACGCGATTCTCGTCGACTACGACGTCGTTACGCGGGAAATGGCCCTGGACGATGCCAAGGAGCTGGGCGCCATGGCGCTCTTCGGAGAGAAATACGGGGATGTCGTGCGAATGGTTGACATCGGAGGTCCGTGGTCGCGTGAATTGTGTGCCGGAACACACGTGTCACGAAGCTCGCAAGTAGGCCTCGTCAGTGTGGTGAGCGAAGCCTCGGTTGGATCTTCAAATCGACGCATTGAGGCCCTCGTTGGTCATGACGCTTTCAAGAGCTTCGTGGTTGAACGCACGATTGTTGCAGAGCTCAGTTCGTCGCTCAAGGCACCGCGTGAACAGGTCGCCGCTCGAGTGAGCGACTTGGTGGCGAGCTTGAAGCAGGCTGAGCGAAAAGTTTCTGAATTTCAGGCTCGTGTTCTTCGTGAGCAGATACCGGCACTACTCGCGAAAGCTGCTCCCGCAGGACCGGTCACCGCAATCGTCAGTGCGGTCGACGGCGTCGGAACGGCTGATGACCTTCGTGGACTCGTCACCTCTCTGCGAGAAAAGGTCCACGGTGACGCGTTCATTGTTGCCCTGGGCGCCATCGTCGATGGCAAGCCGAGCGTAATCATCGCGACGACAGAATCTGCGCGTGCTGCCGGAATAACGGCGGGTGGTTTGGCGAAGACTGCGGCCGGCGTTCTTGGTGGTGGCGGTGGTGGCCGTGACGACATGGCGCAGAGTGGCGGTTCTGATCCGTCTCTGCTCGAACCCGCGCTTTCGGCAATCACATCCTCTATCGGCGCCTAGTTCATGAGACTCGGCGTTCGCATCGGCGTTGATGTCGGTACCGTGCGCGTGGGAATTGCCCGCTCAGACCGGGATGGCCTGCTCGCCACGCCGCTTGAAACACTGAGTCGCGACGACCAGACACTGGCTCGAGTGATTGAACTCATCCGAGAGCTCGATTGCATGGAGTGCTGCATCGGTCTGCCCCTGTCGCTGTCGGGAACCCACACGCCGTCAACGGAGAACGCTGTCGCGTTTGCCCGCGAACTTTCCACCGCGTTGTCCATTCCTGTTCGACTTATCGACGAGCGTCTGACAACGGTTTCTGCGCATGCAGCATTGAGGCTGAGCGGAAAACAGGCGAGCCGCTCGCGTTCGGTGGTTGATCAGGTGGCCGCTGTTATGCTCCTTCAGCATGCTCTTGACACGGAACGAGCGCGTGGGGATGCACCAGGAATAAGCGTTGACGATTACAAGTAGGGAGCCCTCATGTCTGGTTTTGACGGCGTGTTTGGCAATTCGCCGACGGGGTACAACCCACCGAATCCGTCTGACAACGGCAACCGATTCGACCGGCCACGAAAGCGTCGCGGACGCACCGCTCTCATCGCCTCACTGACATCCGTCGTGGTATTGCTCGGTGTCGGTGGCACTGCGTTCTGGGCGGTCACCGCGGGCCCGCTCGCGGGCGTTTTCGCCCCGGCCGAGGATTTCGAGGGCCCGGGAACGGGCGAGGTTCTTTTCACAATCAACGAGGGCGATATCGGCGACGTCATCGCGAACAACCTCGTCGAGGCGGGCGTCATTATGTCGTTTGATCCCTTCTACAAGCTTCTGCTCGAAGCTGACCCCCAGGTCGTATTCGTTCCCGGCGTGTACACGCTGAAGCTCGGGATGTCGTCGCAGCAGGCACTCGAGGCGCTTCAGAATTCAGACAATCTCGTGACGGTGCGAGTTGTCGTTCCTGAGGGCGAGGTGATGGCCGACATCCTGTCAACCATTTCGACCGAAGCTCAAATACCTCTTGACGAGGTTCAAGCCGCGGCAGCTGACTTTGGTGCTTACGGTTTGCCTGCTGAAGCTTTATCTCTCGAAGGTTTCCTCTTTCCGGCTACGTATGAATTCAGCCCGGGCTTGAGTGCACAAGAAATGCTGCAGGCCATGGTCGATCGCTGTTACGAAGCTCTCGATGCCGCCCAGGTTGCAGAAGCGGATCGCTACCGCGTCA
Source organism: Actinomycetota bacterium (assembly GCA_009704705.1). GTDB lineage: Bacteria > Actinomycetota > Actinomycetes > Actinomycetales > Microbacteriaceae > RFQD01. The sequence goes on from WLDR01000046.1 coordinate 4,693, forward strand.
TCGTGTTTGCGTCCTTGGTGCAGAAGGAATCTGGCTTGAAGGACGACTTCTACAAGGTTGCTCGTGTCTTCCAGAATCGATTGGATCAAGGTTGGAACATGGAGTCGGACGCGACGGTTGCGTTTGGCACAGGAAACACCTACCGCGTTGAAACTACTTCTGCTGAGCGTGCCGACGAAAGCAACCCGTACAACACGTACATCCACCCCGGACTGCCGTTCGCTCCGATCTCGAACCCGGGGGATGTGGCCATTGATGCCGTCATGAATCCGGCAGAGGGTCCGTGGATGTTCTTCGTGACCTGGAACCTCGACACGGGAGAAACAATTTTCTCTGAAACCGCGGATGAGCACGCGGCCGGCGTGGACATCTGGATTGCCTGGATGGACGAGCACCCTGAGTATCAGTAGTCGTCGGCTTGCCGTCGTTGGCGATCCGATTGAGCATTCGCGGTCTCCTCAATTGCACCGTGCTGCGTACTCAGAACTCGGTCTTCCTTGGGTCTACGAGCGGGAGCGAGTGCAAGCTGGTGAGCTTTCGGCTTTTGTAGCTGGCTTGGATTCAAGTTGGCTCGGACTATCGGTGACGATGCCACTTAAGACTGAGGCCTTCACCATTGCGTCGCGTCACGACGAGTGGTCGCAGCTCGCTGGCGTGTCCAACACGATCTTCTTGGACGACGCGGGCATTCAAGCTTTCAACACCGACGTGGTTGGAATTGTGGACCCGCTTCGGCGCCTTTTTGCCAAGACAGAACGACGTTCTCCGGAAACCGCTGTGATTATTGGAGCAGGAGCGACGGCGGCGTCCGCTGCGATTGCCGTTGCTGAGCTTGGTTGTCGGCACGTCAGCGTCGTGGCTCGCGATAGTTCGCGCGCGACCCATGTTCGTGAGCTCTGTGAACGGCTCGACGTCAGCTGCGATGTCACTCGACTCGATGACCTCTCCGCCTTAGAGGCCAGCGAATTGACAATCAGCACGGTTCCGGGTTCCGCAGGAGTGCGCCTCGACATGGACGTTCGAGACGGAGACGTGCTCTTTGACATCGCCTACGGCGTATGGCCCAGCATCAACTCACAGCGTTGGCAAGCATCCGGAGGTCAGGCCATCAACGGTTTGGCGATGTTGGCGGCGCAGGCGCTGCGTCAGGTGCGCGTATTCGTTGGTGGCTCGCCAGAAACCGAGCTGCCGGATGAACGGAGAGTCCGGTCTGCCATGAATGCGGCCGTCGGCCTCGACGAATCGGGGCTCTTTGCCCTGTCGGTAGGCTAAGAGCATGCTTCGTTGGCTCACTGCAGGGGAATCCCACGGCCCAGAACTCATTGCCGTCATTGAGGGTTTGCCAGCGGGTGTGCCTGTTGTGCGGGATGAAATCCAAGGTGATTTGGCTCGTCGCCGCCTTGGCTTCGGGCGTGGCGCTCGAATGAAGTTCGAACAGGATGAGTTGAACATCAGTGGCGGGGTTCGACACGGCTTCACCATGGGCGGACCAGTGGCACTTCGCATTGGCAATTCTGAGTGGCCCAAGTGGCAAGAGGTGATGAGTGTCGACCCGGTAGATCCTGCCGTTCTTGAAGGTGGGAGAGGCGCAGCACTCACCCGGCCCCGACCTGGTCACGCCGACCTCGTCGGAATGCAGAAGTATGGCTTCGACGAATCCCGACCGATTCTCGAGCGCGCGTCTGCGCGAGAAACTGCAGCTCGCGTTGCACTCGGTGCAATCGCCAAATCGTTCTTGCGCGAACTCGGCATTACGACGGTGGCGCATACCGTCGCAATGGGACCAATCAGTGTTCCGGATGGCACTCCGTTGCCACGACACAGTGATGTCAACGCCATTGACGAAGATCCGCTTCGCTGTTTTGACTCGTCGACCAGTGCGGCAATGTATGACGAGGTTGCCGATGCTCATAAGTCGGGCGACACCATTGGCGGTGTCGTCGAAGTACTGGCATACGGAGTCCCCGTGGGGCTCGGCAGCCACGTGCACTGGGATCGACGACTCGACTCTCGACTTGCGGGTGCGCTCATGGGTATTCAGGCCATCAAGGGCGTTGAAGTTGGCGACGGCTTCGAAACAACGCGTCGTCGGGGTTCCGTCGCGCACGATGAAATGTTTGCTGGCGCGGATGGCATTTCGCGCGAGACGGGGCGTGCGGGCGGCATCGAAGGCGGCATGTCGACGGGAACCGTGTTGCGCGTTCGGGCTGGCATGAAACCCATTGCAACGGTGCCTCACGCACTCCGGACCGTTGATGTCAGCACGGGGGAGGCCTCGGCAGCTCATCATCAACGTTCCGATGTATCTGCTGTTCCTGCAGCTGGAGTCGTTGCGGAGGCCATGGTGGCCCTTGTTCTTGCTGAGGCGGTGTTGGAGAAATTTGGGGGAGACAGTTTGGGTGAGACCAAACGAAACCTGGATTCGTACGTCGCCAGCATTCCTGCTTCATTGCGCACCGTCGGCGACGCGTCCTAGACCTACGACGTCATGAGCCACATGCCTGCGAGACCGTCTGTTGTGTTCATTGGACCGATGGCGGCGGGTAAATCAAAGCTCGGAAAACGAGTCGCGGCTCTGCTCAGGACCGACTTCACCGACACGGACAAACTTGTCGTCGCCGAGCACGGAGATATCCCGACCATTTTCTCTCTATACGGAGAAATCGCATTTCGAGAAATGGAGCGAAGCGCCGTGCAAAAAGCACTGCAACGCGCCGGGGTCGTGAGTCTCGGCGGGGGAGCAATTCTCAACCTAGACACGCAGGGAGACTTGCGAGACTTACCCGTGGTGTACGTGCACGTGACACCTGAAGCTGTAGCCTCGCGCATCCAAAATTCATCGCGACCCCTGTTGACCGATGGCGTTGCTGGCTGGCAACGTATTTTCGAGCAAAGACGACCTATCTATGAAGATCTCGCAGACATTGATTTCGACACGTCAACCGCGCACCTCGGTGACATTGCGTCAACTATCGCCGCGTGGGTGCGTGCGCGAGAGGGCACGACATGAGTGACATTACGACCATCGACGTTACGGGTGGAGGCGACTATTCCGTTTTCGTCGGTCGCGGCTTACTCCAGGGGGGAGCGACCCTCCTGCGCGAAAGCCTTGCCGGCGCGAGCAAGGTACTGATTATTCATCCGCCAACGCTCGCGCAGGCGGCGACCGCGTTGCGCGACGAGCTACGAGATGCGTTTGATGTACTTCTCGCCGAAGTTCCCGACGCAGAATCGGGTAAACGGGTTGAAGTTGCCGCGTTCTGCTGGCAGGTAATGGGACAAGCTGACTTCACGCGAACAGACGCCGTGATCGGTTTTGGTGGTGGGGCAGTAACCGACTTGGCCGGGTTCGTTGCGGCGACTATGTTGCGCGGGATTCGATTCGCCAACGTTCCGACGAGCGTCCTGGGCATGGTTGACGCATCTGTCGGCGGCAAGACGGGAATAAACACTGCGGAGGGCAAGAACCTCGTCGGTGCGTTCTACGCGCCCGTTGCGGTGGTGTGTGACCTGGAAACGCTCGCCACACTGCCGGTAAACGAGAAGCTGGCTGGGTTTGCCGAAATCGTCAAGTGTGGCTTTATCGCGGACGTGGAGATATTGGACATCATCGAAGCGAACGTCGAACGTGCCACCGACACAACGTCGGAAGAGTTTCGCACTCTGATTGAGAAGTCGATTGCGATCAAGGCTCGAGTCGTGTCGGAAGACTTCACCGAGCAGGGCCAGCGCGAAATCTTGAATTACGGCCACACGTTGGGCCACGCCATCGAGCACGCAGAGCGTTACCAATGGCGCCACGGTGCGGCAATCTCTGTGGGAATGGTTTTCGCGGCGGAACTTTCGGCGCTCACATCTTCACTGCCGTCCGAGGTCGTCGATCGACAGCGACGTGTTCTCACATTGCTGGGGTTGCCGACGACGTACAGCGCCTCACGCTGGGACACCCTCTTGGCGGCGATGCGTCGTGACAAGAAGGCTCGGGGCAACATGTTGCGATTCATCACACTGAGTGACATTGGTAAACCGGTGACGGTGAACGTGCCCGATACGTCGGTGTTGTTCGCTGCGTATCAAGAGGTGGCTAGCTAACCGCTACCACGACGGTCGGGCAATAGACTTCTCGGCATGCGCATCCTCGTTCTCAACGGTCCCAACTTGGGTCGTCTCGGCGTTCGTGAGCCCGAGGTATATGGCTCGGCGACCCTCGAGGATTTGCAGACCACGCTGAGAGCCGACGCGGCAAAACATGACATCGACGTTCGCCAAACCAACTCCGAGCCTGAGCTCATGGAATGGCTATATGAGGCGGTGGATACGGGCACACCCGTCATCCTCAATCCCGCCGCATTTACGCACTACTCGTATGCACTGCGTGACGCCGTGGCGATGGTGACGAAGGCCGGCGTTCCGCTGATTGAAGTGCACATCTCCAACCCGCATGCGCGTGAGGAGTTTCGCCACACAAGTGTCATCTCGTCGGTCGCGACCGGGGTGATTGCTGGATTTGGATTCGATTCCTATCGCCTCGCTCTTGTGCAATTGACGCGCAACTAAACTTTCAAGGCGCGGCGTAAGAGCCCACCACGCTGTATCGGTTATCACCGCTTGAGACAAGACAGGAATGAATCATGGCAACCACGGCAGACATCAAGAACGGCGTCGTCATCAAGATCGACGGCCAGCTATGGAACGTCATCGAATTCCAGCACGTGAAGCCAGGCAAGGGTGGCGCGTTCGTCCGCACCAAAATGAAGAATGTGCTGTCGGGCAAGGTCGTTGACAAGACGTACAACTCTGGTACCAAGATCGAAACTGCCACCGTCGACCGCAGAGACTTTCAGTATCTCTACAACGACGGCAACGAGTACGTCTTCATGGACAAGGACACCTTCGAGCAGCTGTCCGTTGCCGAGGCGATTGTTGGAGACGCGAAGAACTTCATGCTCGAAA
>WLDR01000047.1 GCA_009704705.1 Actinomycetota bacterium
AGACGACCCGGCATACCCGTGCCCTCGATGGTGAAGAACGCGGTCTTGTCGCTCACGCGGCTGGCCTGCTGCAGGTTGTGCGTGACGATGACGATTGTGTAGTCGTTCTTGAGTTCGTCAATGAGGTCTTCGATGGCGAGCGTGGAGATGGGGTCGAGGGCCGAGCAGGGCTCGTCCATCAGCAACACATCGGGTTGCACGGCAATGGCACGCGCGATACACAGACGCTGCTGCTGTCCACCCGAGAGTCCGGATCCGGGTTGATCCAGGCGCTCCTTGACCTCTTTCCAGAGGTTTGCTCCCTGGAGCGACGCCTTGACGAGGTCATCTGCATCCGACTTCGAAATCTTCTTGCTGTTGAGCTTTACTCCCGCGAGTACGTTGTCTCGAATCGACATCGTGGGGAACGGGTTGGGACGCTGAAACACCATTCCCACCTGACGTCGAACTTCGACCGGGTCGGTGTTGGGTGCGTAGAGGTTCTCGCCGTCGATCAGAACCTCTCCTTCGACGCGCGCGCCGGGGATCACTTCGTGCATGCGGTTGAGTGTGCGCAAGAAGGTGGACTTGCCGCAACCGGAGGGGCCGATGAAGGCGGTGACCGTCTTGGGCTCGATGGTGAGCGAAACGTCGGCGACGGCTTTGAAGTCGCCGTAGTAGACATTGAGGTCGCGAACTTGGATGCGCTTAGACACGAGAGTTTCCCTTTTGTTTCGTTTAGCGAGAGCCCTTGGGGGCGAGCACCTTTGACAGAATTCGAGCGAGGATGTTCAACACCATGACGATGACAATCAGCACGAGCGCACCCGCCCAGGCGCGATCGAGGTAGGCCTGCGTATCCGCACCCTGGTTTGAGTACTGCGTGTAGACAAAGACCGGCAGAGTTGCCATTCGGTCACTGAACAAGTTGTAGTTCATGCTCGTCGACATGCCCGCGATGATGAGCAGCGGTGCCGTTTCGCCAATGATTCGCGAGATAGCAATCATCACACCGGTGATGATGCCGCCGATTGCGGTGGGCAGAACAACCTTGACGACCGTCGCCCATTTGGGTACGCCGAGCGCGAGGGAGGCCTCACGCAACTCGTTGGGCACAATCTTGAGCATTTCTTCGGTGGAGCGAACGACGACGGGAATCATCAAGACTGAGAGCGCAACGGCGCCACCGATTCCGAACCGGATGCCCGGACCAAAGAACAACGCGAACAGAGCGAACGCGAACAAGCCAGCCACAATCGAGGGGATGCCGGTCATCACGTCGACCAGGGTCGTAATCATGCGGGAGAGGCGACCCCTGCCGTACTCCACGAGGTAGACCGCAGTCATGATTCCGATGGGCACCGAGATAACCGTCGCTGCGGCGGTGATCTCGAGTGTGCCGATGATGGCGTGAAGTCCGCCGCCTCCGGCGCCAACCACGTTGCGCATCGACGAGTTGAAGAACTCGGCATCGAAACGGTTCAGTCCGTTTGACACGGCCGTCCACACGAGCGAGATCAGGGGAAGCAGGGCGACGACGAATGCAGACGTGACGAGCCCTGTCGCGAGCCGGTCACTCGAACGCCGGCGGCCCTCCACGAGCCGGGACATCACGAATGACAGGGCAACATAGATGACGGCGGCCACGATGACCGTTCCGACGATGTTGAAGTCGCTCGTTGAACCACTAAACATCAAGAGCGTGAAGAACCCGGCTGACAAGAGAGCGGAAAGGGCGAGCGTCGCCCACATCGTTCCCCGCGGAAGTCGACGCATCGGAGGGTGCGCTGAAACTTTTGATCCGGTCGATGTAACCGTCATGACTAGTTCGCCCCCGAGAATTCTTTGCGTCGGTTGATGATGAATCGCGCGAGCGAGTTCACCAACAAGGTGATCAGGAACAAGATGAGGCCCGTTGCGATGAGCACGTTGACCCCGACGCCACTTGCCTCAGGAAAGTTCAGTGCGATGTTTGCCGCAATCGTTGTCGGATTCTGACTCGTCATCAGTGCAAACGAAATAATCACAGACGGTGAGAGCACCATCGCTACGGCCATGGTTTCACCGAGTGCTCGACCGAGTCCGAGCATTGTGGCCGAGATGATGCCCGGTCGGCCGAACGGCAGAACAGCCATCTTGATCATTTCCCAGCGTGTTGCGCCTAAGGCAAGAGCAGCCTCCTCGTGCAGCCGAGGTGTCTGAAGAAACACCTCTCGAGAGAGTGCGGTGATGATGGGCAAAATCATCACGGCCAAGACGATGGCAACGGTCAGCACGGTGCGGCCGGTGCCCGAGACAGGCCCGGCGAATAGTGGGATCCAGCTGAGGCTCTCAACGACGCTCGAGTAGATGGGCTGCATCGCCGGCGCGAGCACTGTGATGCCCCAGAGGCCGAACACGACCGACGGCACAGCGGCGAGCAAGTCAATGACGTAGCCGAGCGTCAGTGCCAGGCGACGTGGTGCGTAGTGCGAAATGAACAGCGCGATGCCGATGGAAAGCGGAAGCGCAAACAAGAGCGCGAGGGCAGCTGCCCAAACTGTGCCGAACACGAGGGGCACAACGTAGGACCAAAAGCCGCGGCCATCCTTCGAGACGTCGGACGGATCCGCACTAAACGCGGGAAGAGATTGAGCGATGAGAAAAATGGTGACGGCGGCGAGTGAGACAAGAATCAGGATGCCTGCGGCCAGCGCCGCTCCAGAGAACACGACATCCCCGAGACGCCTCTGAGGACGTTGGCGGGAGACGGCGACCTGCGTTTCCATGTTCACTGTTCTTTCTTAGTGCACAGCCGGACAGAATGCGATGCCCGGCTCTCCGATCTTGGAGGAAGGAGAGCCGGGCATCGGTCAAACGGTGTTACTTGATTGCGTTGACGATGGCGAGAGCTTCCTCAGCCATCATTGCTGCGAGTGGTGCCGAACCAGCCTGTGCGGCAGCTTCAGCCTGGCCCTCTGGGCTGAGGATGTAGCCGATGTAGGCCTTCACGTTCTCAGCGACACCAGCCTTGGCGTACTCGTTGCAACCGACGAGGTAGCTGACGAGAACGAGCGGGTACTCTGCAGGGTTGGTCGTCTTGCGGTTGAGCTTGACGGCCATGTCGGTAGCGGAGCGACCGTCAACTGGCTTCGAGCCAGCAACGACAGCAGCAGCAGCTTCCGGCGTGAAGGCGACGAATTCGTCTCCGACCTTGAGCTTGGCGATCGACAGGGCGCCGGCCTTCGAAGCGTCGGCGTAGCCGATGGTGCCGACACCGTTGGTCACAGCGTCAACAACACCCGAGGTGCCCTTGGCGCCTTCGCCCGATTCAAAGGGGAAGGTGTCAGATGGCTTCTCGATAACCCAGTCAGCGTCAGCGTTCTGGAAGAGGTAGTCCGAGAAGTTCTTCGTCGTACCCGAGTCGTCCGAGCGGTGAACCGGCGTGATGGCCAGGTCTGGGAGGGTCGCGTCTGGGTTCAGTGCAACGATTGCTGCGTCGTTCCAGTTCGTGATGCTGCCGTTGAAGATCTTGGCGATGGTCGATGCGTCGAGGTTGAGCTCGGATACGCCGTCCACGTTGAAGATCACAGCGATGGGGGAGATGTAAGCGGGCACCTCGAACGGAGTGGTGCCAGCCGCGCAGGCTGCGAACGTGCCAGCGAGCTCGTCATCGTTCAGGTAGGAGTCGGTTCCGGCAAAGTCAGATCCGCCGGCAATGAAGGTCTCGCGACCTGCACCAGAACCCGAGGGGTCGTACGTGATCGTGACGCCGGGGTTGCTGGTCTGGAAGGCGGCAATCCACGCTTCCTGAGCGGAGCCCTGGCTGGATGCACCAGCGCCGACGAGCGAGCCGGCGAGTGTGCTGGTGGGTTCTGACGTTCCACCCTCGTTTGCTGCGCAGGCGCTCAAGGTGAGCGACGACACAGCGATGATTGCTGCAAAACCGGCAATGCGGCTTGTGCGAGTGATGTTCACTGAAGGTCCCTTCGGATCTATGTTTTGTCTTGGTGTGATCTAACTGATCGAGAGTCACGCTAAGTGCGGTTTCTATACGAACCACACACACGAGGTGAACAACGGGTAAACGAATGTTGCGCAGGCGTCTCAGCCTTGTTTCTGGGCTGAATTGACCCAAAAACCTTCAACCTCTAGATCAAAGAATCGTGGGTTTCGACGGCGACAATCCCCGCTGACGGGTGTTTCGCATTCAGGTGGAATACCGAAAAAGAGGCGGTGTCAAGGTTGGCCGCACGACTGTGGTCGGTCACGAGAGCGGTGCCCGTAGCTAGCGCAAGTTCTCGCAGTAGCTCTGGAATCACGGGCCCGTGACTGCACAGCACGCTGGTTTTGCCACGACGGACGCGCTTGCCCACGATTGCGCGGACGGCCGGGTGGTCATCCACGAACGCGTGCTGACTGATTTCGTCGACGAAACGAACATCCTCGTCAATGAGATTCGCAAGAGGCGCGATTGTTTGCTGACAGCGCAGGCTGACGCTCGAAACAAGTTTCTTCGGCCCAAACGCGGCGAGGGCGGGAGCAATTTGCGCAGCTTGCTTTTCGCCACGACCAGTGAGGGGTCGGTCACGGTCGGGTCCGTCGAATTTGGACGGATCTTGCGCCTTGGCGTGGCGAAGCAAGATCACGGCAAATGTCTCGGACACACCCTGATTCGCGTACGACGTGAACAAGTCGAGAATCTCGCGGTCGGCATCGTAGTGAAGCTCGCGACGAGCCTTATCAATGGGGAGCCACTCGAGGGCAGCGACTTCACCGTTTGGCTTGAACGTTGACTTGGCGATTGCCTTTGCTGTGACGTGCGCCGCCCAGTAGTGCACCTCTTTTGGCTTGCCACTCGGCATTGTGTAGTGAGTCACTCCGAGCGGAAGCCCAAGTGAGACCGACAGTCCGGTCTCTTCCTTGATTTCACGCACGGCGGTTTGGGGCAGCGATTCACCCTTGTCGAGCTTGCCCTTCGGCAACGAGATGTCGCGCCGATCTTCACGGTGAATCACGAGAACGTGAATCTGACCGTCAATCTTTCGCCAACACACAGCGCCGGCAGCGAGAACTGCGTCTGGGTTCATCGCAGGGCACCTCCTCGTCGGCGTTGACTCAGCGTCACCATAGTCGCATCTTGCACGTCAATTAGGTGATCCGCACCGTTGGTCGTGTGGCGCGTCCACGAACCGTCTGAGTCCAAGTGCCACGACGACGATTCGTCGCTCATGCCCCGGTCAAAATGGGCGTGGAGGTATTCGATGTGCGCCGGTTCGGTCAGGCGTACCAGCGCTTCAACGCGACGGTCAAGGTTTCGGTGCATCATGTCGGCACTGCCAATGAACGCGAGTGGGTCGTCATCGTTTGCGAACAAGAACATTCGAGAGTGCTCCAGGTAACGCCCGAGAACCGACCGAACGCGGATGTTCTCGCTCAGGCCGGCGATGCCAGGTTTGAGCGCGCAAATGCCGCGCACCCACACCTCGATGGGCACGCCGGCGTTGCTCGCCCGGTACAGCGCGTCAATGATTTGCTCGTCGACCATCGAGTTGACCTTGATACGTATTCCACTCGGCTTGCCCGACTCGGCATTCTCGCGCTCGTTGTCGATGTGAGCAAGCAGACCCTTGCGAAGGTGCAACGGTGCGACGAGGAGTCGCTTGAACTTCTTCTCGATCGCGTATCCGGAGAGTTCATTGAATAGGCGCGTGACATCTTTGCCCACCTGCAAGTTGGACGTCAGCAGCCCGAAGTCTTCATATATGCGGCTGGTCTTCGGGTTGTAGTTTCCCGTGCCGATGTGCGTGTAGTGCTTGAGCCCGTTGTCCTCTTGACGAATAACAAGGGCAAGTTTGCAGTGGGTCTTCAAACCGACCATGCCATACACAACGTGCACGCCGGCCTTTTCGAGTTTGCGCGCCCAGCCGATGTTGGCCTGCTCGTCAAATCGCGCCTTGATCTCGACGAGGGCAAGCACCTGCTTGCCCGACTCGGCGGCGGCAATCAGCGCTTGAACGATGGGACTGTCGCCCGAGGTTCGATAGAGCGTCTGCTTGATTGCGAGCACGCGAGGGTCCGCGGCCGCTTGCTCCAAGAAGGCTTGCACGCTCGTCGAAAACGACTCGTAGGGGTGGTGCAGTAACACATCACCCTTTCGGATCGCGCTGAAGATGCTCATGGTTTCACCATCCGGGGAGACCAGTCGCGGGCTTGTGACACGCACGTGCGGGGCGAAGTGAAGATCTTCGCGCTTGAGCGCGGCGATTTCGAACAGGCCCGTGAGGTTGAGTGGCTCGGGCAAGCGCACCACCTCTTGGTCGGTGATGCCGAGCTCGCGCAGCAGCAGGTCGAGCGTGAGCGCATCCATCGTCGAATCAATTTCGAGACGGATGGGCGGGCCGAACCGGCGGCGCAGCAGACCCTTTTCGAGCACCTGAATCAGGTTCTCTGTTTCGTCCTCATCAATTTCGACGTCTTCGTTGCGGGTGACGCGGAACGCGTGGTGCTCGATGACCTGCATTCCTGGAAAAACTTCCTCGAGTCGATGGGAGATGAGATCTTCGAGGGTGATGAATCGAACACTGGAGATGTCGGTGCCTTCGTCGACGCGTACGAAGCGCGGCAGCATCTGCGGAATCTTGAGCCGAGCGAATTCTTCCGTTCCCGTTTTTGCGCTGCGAACTCGCACAGCGAGGTTCAGTGAGAGACCGGAGATGTAAGGAAACGGGTGAGCAGGATCCACGGCGAGCGGCATGAGCACCGGAAAAACTTGGTCGGAGAAATAGCGTGACAGCCGGACCTGCTCGTCGTCATTGAGTTCGCCCCATCGTGTGAGCTCAATGCCCGCAGTTGCCAATGCGATCGACACTTCGTTGGCGAAGACAGCCGCATGACGCTCTTGAAGTTCGCGCGCGCGAGTCGTCACGTCTGTCAGTACGGCGCTCGGTGAACGCCCGACGTTGTTTGCCGTGGCAAGGCCTGTGACGATTCGGCGCTTGAGGCCCGCCACGCGAACCATGAAGAATTCATCGAGATTGCTCGCAAAGATGGCCAGAAAGTTAGCGCGTTCCAGGGTCGGGAGCGATTCATCTTCGGCGAGTTCGAGCACACGCTGATTGAAAGCGAGCCAGCTCAACTCGCGGTCGAGAAAGCGGTCAACGGGAAAGGTCGCGTTCTCGAGCGACGCCGCATCGACATCGAAGTCATCGTCGATGTCTGGATTTGAGTCGTCGATGTTGTCGAGCGAAATGTCGGGGAGGGAATCCACCCCCTTATCTTGGCACTGTCACGAAACTGTGCAGAAACGAGAAGTAAACGGTTGGGGCACTAACTGACTGTGGCGCGCTCGTTCTCGTCGACAACGTTGAACCGGTAGCCGACGTTGCGAACCGTGCCGATCAGGTGTTCCATCTCGCCGAGTTTCGCCCGAAGTCGACGAACGTGCACGTCGACTGTCCGTGTGCCGCCGTAGTAGTCGTAGCCCCACACCTCGCTGAGCAACTGCTCGCGCGTGAATACACGCGACGGGTGCGTCGCCAAGAACCGAAGAAGTTCGAACTCCTTGAAGGTGAGGTCAACCGGGCGGTCGTGCAACTTGACCGAGTAGCTCGCCTCATCAATGACAAGTCCAGATGCTTGGATGCGCGAGGCCGCGTCGTCCACCGGGTTCTGCCGCCCGAGCGCAAGTCGCACACGCGCGTCAATCTCAGCCGGCGCGGCCGACTCGAGAATGACGTCGGTGATTCCCCAGTCACTTGTGATGGCGGCCATTCCACCCTCGGTCACAACCACGATCAGCGGCGAACTGAGTCCTGTCGCGGTCAGAATCTTGCACAGGTTCTTCGCGCTCGCGAGGTCAGCACGGGCATCGAGCATGATGAGATCACAGTCGGGGGCGTTGACCAGATGCGCCGGTTCCGCCGGAATCACCTTGACCTGGTGCGAGAGCAACGCCAGGTTCGGCAGAACATCGCCGTTAGGGCGCGCAGCGAGAACAAGAATGGTTGCCACGTGCGTCACCTCGATTCAACAGGTCGTGCTTCATTCTAAATCGCGATTGTTTCACCACTGTTTCGTGCTGGCGGAAAGCGCGCCTCGGTTCGATGGGAACAGTTGCGGTCAGAGTCATAGACTAAAGCCATGATTGTCGCCCTCGAGCTCTTCTTCCTTGGTTTGCTCGCGCTCGCGAGCCTCGCGATTGCGTTCGTATCCATCGTCGTTCTCGTCAAGCTGTTCCGCAGCCCTCGCTGATAACGCAGGCCTTACTCGATGGCCGAACACTTCTCTGATCCCTTCCGTGAACAGCGCGCCCTTGAGCGCGGTGACGCGCTTGTGGTGCTCGGTACCGCCGACCAGGGCGCAACCGGAGTAGTTCGCCTGACCGGCCGAGATCGCCTGTCATGGCTCGATTCGCTGGTCAGCCAAGAGGTGAGCACACTCGCCGTCGGCGAATCTGTCGAAGCATTGCTGCTGGATCCAAATGGGCGAATCGAACGCGTACTGCACGTGGTCGACGACGGCACGGCGACCTGGATTCTCGTCGACCGCGACCCTCAGGGTGTCACCGAGTGGCTCGATCGCATGGTCTTCCGGCGCGATGTGGACGTGGTCAACGTAAGCGACGAGTTCACGGTTGTGGCGCTACTCGGTGACGGACCCGCGGCGCAGACCGTCGCACCCCTTGCCGTAGCGCCGAACGGCGTTGCTCTGAGTTGGCGCGATCCGTGGAGCGAACTTGCTGCGGGCGGTTGGCAATACTCCTCGAACGAAGGTCATCCGGCTTCGCGCTGGCACTACCGCGAATTCATGCTCGATGGCGAGGGGATGACCGCGCTGAACGGACTCATTGCCTCGGATAAAATCGCCCAGGCTGGCACGCTCGCACTCGACGCGTTGCGAATCGCTGCGTGGCGACCCGCGCTCGCCGACGTGGACGAGACGAGCCTCCCGCACGAATTCGACTGGCTTCGCTCGGCCGTTCACCTTCACAAGGGGTGCTACCGCGGGCAAGAGACTGTCGCCAAAGTGCACAACCTCGGGCATCCTCCACGACGACTCGTTGCGCTCGACCTCGACGGCAGCGACGCCGGACTACCCGAGTCAGGTTGGACGGTTGCGCTCGCCGAATCGCCAGAAAAGCACGTCGGGCACATCACGTCAGCAGCTCGTCATTTCGAAGAGGGGCCGATTGCACTCGCGTTGATAAAGCGCTCGGTGCCGGTGGATGCCGAACTCATCGTGCTCGCCCCGGGCGTCGCAGCGGATGGTCAAGCGGCAAACGGCGACCGCGCGATGGCGGCTCGACAGACGGTCATCGTTCCTCCCACTGCGGGCAAGGCTGTCGATGTGCCGCGAATCAGTCGCGACCGAGTGCGCCCCACGCGAAATTAATGGAAGCTTGTCGGTATGCCGGTGCAAGATGTGACACCGGGATCACCTAGGCTGATCCAGACTTGGAGGCCCAGTGACTTATCGGGGAAAGCCCTACACAGAACCGCAACGACCCGTTGGTGACGTTATTGAACTATTTGCTGGCGTAGGTGGGTTCA
>WLDR01000048.1 GCA_009704705.1 Actinomycetota bacterium
ACGCGAATATCAATTGCGGGATACGTGTCGCTTCGAGAGATGGTGTCGACAAGCAAGGCATCGCATCGAACAGTGTTTGCGCTGCCATGGGCTTTGGGGTCCATACGGATTTCGCCACGGTACCCGGCACGTCCGCCACCACGAGCAACCGATTTAGAAACAATGGACGACTGCGTGTTCGGTGCCATGTGAATCATTTTTGCGCCGGCGTCTTGGTGTTGCCCCGGGCCGGCAAAGGCGATGGACAGCGTCTCGCCCTTTGCGCCCTCGCCCACAAGATAAACAGACGGGTACTTCATGGTTACCTTCGAACCCAGGTTGCCGTCGATCCACTCCATCGTTGCGTTTTCGTGGGCGATGGCACGCTTGGTGACCAGGTTGTACACGTTGTTCGACCAGTTCTGAATGGTCGTGTAGCGAACGCGGGCGCCCTTCTTGACGACGATTTCGACTACGGCCGAGTGCAGCGAGTCACTCTTGTAGATGGGAGCGGTGCAGCCCTCGATGTAGTGAACATACGAACCCTCGTCCGCGATGATGAGGGTTCGCTCAAACTGGCCCATGTTCTCGGTGTTGATTCGGAAATAGGCCTGCAGGGGAATCTCGACGTGCACGCCCTTGGGAACGTAGACGAACGATCCGCCCGACCACACAGCCGTGTTGAGGGCTGCGAACTTGTTGTCACCAGACGGGATGACCGTCCCGAAGTATTCCTGGAAGAACTCCGGGTGCTCCTTGAGAGCCGTGTCGGTGTCCATGAAGATGACACCCTGCTTCTCGAGCTCTTCATTGATCTGGTGGTAGACCACCTCAGATTCGTACTGAGCCGCAACCCCAGCTACCAGACGCTGGCGCTCAGCCTCCGGGATTCCAAGCTTCTCGTAGGTGTCTTTGATCTCATCGGGGAGGTCTTCCCAAGACTGTGCCTGACGCTCGGTCGAGCGAACGAAGTACTTGATGTTCTCGAAGTCGATCCCAGAGAGGTCGGCGCCCCAATTCGGCATTGGCTTGCGGCGGAACATTTCGTAGGCCTTGAGTCGGCGCTCGAGCATCCATGCGGGCTCGTCTTTGCGTCGAGAAATATCGGACACGACGGACTCGTTGATTCCACGTTTGGCGGATGCGCCGGCTACGTCGGCATCGTGCCAACCGAACTCGTAGTTGCCCAGGCCCTCGAGTTCGGGGCGGTCAATGATGGTGTCTGACATGGGTGACCATTCCTTTCTCGAAATGCGGTTAAGCCAATTAGAACACTCAAATCTGAGTGAAGTTCTCCGGCAGGTGGAAGCCACGACATTGTCGGCAAAAGTTGGAGACGCGCATACATAGACTAACCGCTATGCGACGCCTCACGAGTGCTCTTCCATCGAAAGTTACGCGTTCCATTCGCGCCTGGAGCTGGACGACGCTGGTCGTTCAGATTCTCATCGTTGTCACCGGCGGAGCGGTGAGACTGACGGCGAGTGGTCTGGGATGCCCCACCTGGCCCTTGTGTACCGAGGACTCGCTCGTCTCAACTCCCGAGATGGGAATCCACGGCCTCATCGAGTTTGGCAATCGACTCCTCACCTTTGTTCTCGTTGCTGTCGCCGTCGTGACTTTTGTGCTCGTGGCGCGACTTCGCCGGAGTCGACCCGAGATTTTTTGGCTGGCGCTCGTGATCGGATTGGGCATTCCTGCTCAGGCCGTCATTGGTGGCATCAGCGTCTTGACTCAGCTGAACCCCTACGTGGTGGGCCTGCACTTTGTGGTTTCGGGGATCATGATTGTGCTTGCTACGGTGCTCGTCGCGCGCACATATGTTGTGAACGTGGAGCCCGTTCCCAACGCTCAGCGCAGCACACTTCTCTACCGTGGTGCCGTGCTCGTAGCTTGTCTCCAGACACTGACCGTCTTGCTGGGAATTCTGGTGACCGGTTCCGGCCCTCATGCCGGTGACGCGGAGGCACCACGCAATGGACTCAATAGTGAGTTGTGGCAGCACCTGCACTCGGTGCCTGCGTATGCCGCTGTTGTTGCGGCGCTCGCGCTGGGCGTGCTCGCCTGGCGAATGCGTCGACGTGACGTGGTTCGCGTTGTCACTGCGTTGCTGGCCGTCAACGTGCTTCAGGTTGTCGTCGGACTTGCACAGGCCAACTTGGGCTTGCCCCCGATATTGGTTGGCTTGCACATGTTTCTGGCATGCCTCGTCATTTCGGCCACTGCGTGGCTCGTTCTGACAGCTAGAACGGCAGTAGCGGATCTATCGCGATAACCAAGAAGATCATCGTGAGATAGGCGTTTGACAGGTGGAACAGGCGCATTGGTCGCGGGTCAACGGTGCGCAAGGCGCGGTCGTAGAGTCGGTGACATTCGATGAGAAACCAGGTACCGGCGCTCGCTGCAACGGCTGTGTACGCAATGCCCATTCCCGCAACGGGAATCAAGAGCAGGGTCGCAGCAACGGTAGCCCAACCGTAGAGAACGATTTGCAACCCCACGGTGACGCGACCCCTCACGACCGTCAACATGGGAACACCTGCGGTCTTGTAGTCGTCTCGATAGCGCCACGACAGTGGCCAGTAGTGGGGCGGTGTCCACAAAAAGATGATCAAGAAGAGCACGGCCGGTGTCCACGAAAGAGAGCCGGTAACGGCCGCCCATCCAATCAAAACCGGGAATCCACCAGCCGCTCCTCCCCAGACAATGTTTTGAGGGGTTCGACGCTTGAGCAGCAAGCTGTAGACAACGACGTAAAACAGAATTGCGCCCACTGACAGTGCGGTGGAGAGCAGGTTAGTAAACCACGCAAACCAGGCCGTACTCACGATGGCCAGAATCCAGGCAAAAGCAAGTGCCTCGCGGTCGCTCACTTCACCGGTGACCAGGGGACGACCCTTCGTGCGCTTCATGAGTCGGTCGATGTCGCGATCGATGTAGCAGTTGAACGCACCGGCACTACCAGCGCTCATAGCGCCGCCGATGAGAACGACGAGAACGAGTCCTAAGTTTGGGATGCCGTTCTGGGCCAGAAACATGGTTGGAATGGTCACTGCGAGGAGCAATTCCATGACACGAGGCTTTGTCAACGAGAGGTAGGCGGACACTTTTCGCGTGAATCCGATGCGCTGTGGCACTGTGGAAGTGGTGTCGGTCTGCGCCATGGTTTTGAGTCTATGTCACCGTCGCAACGGCTCTCTGACGCCGTCCAGGTCAGCACCTCAACCGATATGCTTGGGGCATTGCGCGGGCATTCGTCACGCTGATCTGGCCGTCTGATTGAAAGGCTTCGAGCTCTTATGGCTTTGGAATGGAATGACCTCGACGCGAAAGCAGTTGACACGGCTCGGGTACTCGCTGCCGACGCAGTAGAAAAGGTCGGCAACGGACACCCCGGAACTGCAATCAGTCTGGCTCCAGCTGCCTATCTGCTATTCCAGAAAGTCATGCGCCGTGACCCCAGCGATGACCAGTGGATTGGTCGCGATCGATTCATCTTGTCGGTCGGACACTCCTCGCTGACGCAGTATGTGCAGTTGTACTTGGGTGGCTACGGTCTGGAACTCGACGACCTCAAGGCATTGCGAACGTGGGGCTCGTTGACACCTGGGCACCCCGAGTACGGACACACCAAGGGCGTTGAAATCACGACCGGACCATTGGGACAAGGACTCGCATCCGCTGTAGGTTTCGCGTACGCGGCACGCTTCGAGCGCGGCCTGTTCGACCCCTCAAGCAAGCCGGGAAACAGCCCATTCGACCACTTCATCTACACGATTTGTGGTGACGGCGACTTGCAAGAGGGCGTCACTGCCGAAGCGTCGTCGCTTGCAGGGCACCAGAAACTTGGAAATCTGATTGCGATTTACGACAGCAACCAGATCTCTATCGAAGATGACACGAAAATCGCGTTTACCGAAGATGTAGCGAAGCGCTACGACGCGTATGGGTGGCACGTGCAGACTGTCGATTGGAAGAAGACAGGTTCGTACGTAGAAGATGTCACCGAGCTCTACACGGCACTCGAAAAAGCGAAGTCGGAGTCGAGCAAGCCGAGCCTGATCATCTTGAAGACAATCATCGGATGGCCGAGTCCCCAGAAGCAGAACACGGGCAAGATTCACGGTTCCGCACTCGGCGCAGAGGAACTTGCCGGGCTCAAGCAGGCATTGGGCTTCGACCCAGAGAATTCATTTGATGTCGATGCGGCCGTGATCACGCACACGCGCGGGGCTGTCGATCGAGGCAAAGCAGTGCGAGCCGAGTGGCAGCAAAGCTTTGACGCGTGGGCGAAGTCCAACCCGGAGCAGAAAGCGCTATTCGACAGAGTCGAAAGCGGCGCGCTTCCAGCGGGCATCGAGGACGCGTTGCCCGTTTTTCCAGCGACGGACATATCGACGCGTGTTGCGTCCGGCAAGGTCCTCAGCGCGCTCGGTGCCGTCATGCCAGAACTATGGGGAGGGTCTGCCGACCTTGCCGAGTCCAACATGACCACTATTGAAGGCACAAAGTCGTTTGTTCCTGCCGAGTGGTCGACGCACGAATGGACTGGCGATGTCTTCGGACGAACCCTTCACTTCGGTATTCGTGAACACGCGATGGGGGCGATTCTCAATGGAATTGTCCTGCACGGAAAAACCCGCGCCTACGGCGGCACGTTCCTCATCTTTAGCGACTACATGCGACCAGCAGTTCGTCTGGCTGCTCTCATGAAGGTTCCATCGATATTCGTCTGGACTCATGACTCCGTGGCGCTCGGTGAAGACGGTCCGACTCACCAGCCCATCGAACAGCTCGCAACACTGCGTGCGATTCCTGACCTTGACGTCGTTCGTCCGGCCGACGCTAACGAAGTGGCGTGGGCGTGGCTCGAGATACTCAAGCGTCGTGGTGGCCCGGCAGGTATCGCCCTGTCACGCCAGAATCTGCCTGTGTTTGAGCGTGGTGCTGGCGAGGCAACGGACTCAGAGTTTGCTTCGGCACGCAACACATCAAAGGGTGCCTATGTACTCGTCGAGGCTCCAGGTGGCACACCGGATGTGGTTCTCATCGCAACGGGATCTGAGGTTCAGCTCGCTGTGGCTGCCCGAGAGGCTCTCGCGGCCGAAGGAGTTAACGCCCGAGTTGTGTCGGCTCCATGCATGGAGTGGTTCGCCGAGCAGCCAGGGTCGTACCGCAACGCGGTGATTCCTCCGCACGTTCGAGCTCGTGTGAGCGTCGAAGCGGGAATCTCAATGTCGTGGGACAAGCTCGTTGGCTCGAGCGGACGCAGCGTCTCGATTGAGCACTATGGGGCATCGGCAGACTTCAAGACACTCTTCCGTGAGTTTGGAATGACGGCGGAAGCCGTCGTGGCTGCTGCCAAGGAATCCATCGCCGCTTCCGCCTAATTCGCAAAACTTCCTGCCTCCGACTGACCAAGAACGAAAGATAACGCAATGAACGCAAACACATCGGCCCTTTCCGGAGCAGGAGTCAGCATCTGGCTCGACGATCTTTCGCGCAGCTCGCTAAAGACCGGCAAGCTGGCCAAGCTGATCGCAGATGTCGATGTGGTCGGTGTGACGACAAATCCCACCATCTTTGCTGGTGCACTGACCGACGGCGAGAGCTACGCTGCGCAGGTTGCCGAACTTGCCGCTAAGGACACCGGCGCCGACGAAGCAGTCTTCGAGATCACAACCGATGACGTGGCTGATGCCTGTGACCTTTTCCGCCCCATCTACAACCGCACGCAAGGAGTCGACGGCCGGGTTTCGATTGAGGTCTCCCCCACACTCGCTCACGATGCTCCCGGCACGATTGCGGAAGCAAAGCGCTTGTGGGCCAAAGTCAATCGTCCCAACGCTCTGATCAAGATTCCGGCCACCTTGGCTGGGCTCGACGCCATCACTGATGTAATCGGCGCGGGCATCTCGGTGAATGTGACTCTGATCTTCTCGCTTGAGCGGTACGGGGCAGTCATTGACGCCTACCTGGCCGGTCTCGAGAAAGCGTCGGCCGCTGGGCACGACCTTGAGGAGATTCACTCGGTCGCCTCGTTCTTTGTGTCTCGGGTCGACACAGAGGTTGACAAGAGACTGGATGCACTTGGCGCTGACGCATCGCTGAAGTCGCAGGCTGGCTTGGCCAACGCAAGGCTCGCCTACGAACTCTTTGAGAATGCGTTTGACACGGAGCGGGCCGCAAAGCTGCTTGCTCTGGGAGCGAACGCGCAACGTCCGTTGTGGGCCTCAACGGGAGTGAAAGATCCTGCGTTGCCGGACACGCTCTATGTAACTGAGCTCGTTGCTGCTGGTGTGGTGAACACGATGCCCGAGAAGACTCTTCTCGCCACGGCAGATCATGG
This sequence comes from Actinomycetota bacterium, assembly GCA_009704705.1. Taxonomy (GTDB): domain Bacteria; phylum Actinomycetota; class Actinomycetes; order Actinomycetales; family Microbacteriaceae; genus RFQD01. Next base: position 6,329 of record WLDR01000048.1, read on the forward strand.
CGTCGTCGTTGGAAACACCATCACGACCAACTATGACGAAGCTCGCTTGCTTTTCGCACAGTTGGCCGCAGCTGGAATCGACTTTGAGGACGTCACAACGACACTTGAAACTGAAGGCGTCGACAAATTCATCGTTTCGTGGGGCGAGCTTCTTGACACGGTTACGACCGCGCTGGAGGCAGCAAAGTGAGTTTTCGCATCCACGTCAGTGGCGCGTTAGAGCACGTAGTCGAAAAGCACTTACCCAAGCTCGTTGAGTCACTGGTCGCGAGCGGAATCACCGATGCAAATCCAACCCTGTGGGGCACGGCGGCCGAAGCTGAGGCTTCGATTCGGCTCGGTTGGGTGCAGTCGGTCTCCACATCACGGCCGATCATTTCCGACATCTACGCTCTGCGCGATCGATTGTCAGCTCAGGGTGTGCAACGTTTTGTGCTGGCTGGAATGGGCGGCTCATCGCTTGCTCCAGAAGTGATTACTCAAACATTCAATCGTGAGCTCACCATTCTTGATTCGACGGAACCAGGTCAGGTGCTGTCTGCGTTGAAGTCAGGGCTGTCGGATCTTGCTCTGGTCGTTTCGTCGAAGTCAGGGTCAACCGTCGAAACGGACAGCCAGCTACGAACCTTCCGAGCTGCCTTCGAGAACGCCGGAATCAACCCAGTCGAGCGAATAATCGTCGTCACCGATCCGGGTTCGCCACTCGACGTGTCCGCGCGTGAGGCTGGGTACGCAACATTCAACGCAGACCCACTCGTTGGTGGAAGGTTCTCTGCTCTCACGGCCTTCGGACTCGTTCCGTCAGGACTCGTGGGGGTCGACCTCGACCAGCTTCTCGATGAAGCCGAGGCCGTTCTTCTTGACCTCGCGGTCGACAACGCCAGCAATCCAGGGCTCATCTTGGGCGCGGCGATGGCTGGCCAGGTTCCCCGGGTCAACAAGCTCGGTCTTGTCGCCGACGGCACACACATCGTAGGGCTGCCCAATTGGATCGAGCAGCTAGTCGCTGAGTCGACGGGCAAGGAGTCGACGGGCATCCTGCCGGTGGTTCTTGACGTCGTTTCGACGGAAGTCACGTCGCCCGTTGCTGACATGGTTGTGTGTCGTCTCGTTGACGATGCTCATGAGTTTCACCTTCGCGCATCCGATCGTCACGACGGCGAGATTCTGATTTCCGGAACGCTCGGGGCACAGTTCATGGTCTGGGAATACGCGACAGCGGTTGCCGGCGCAATCCTTGGAATCAATCCGTTCGATCAGCCCGACGTGGAGTCGGCAAAGGTTGCTGCGCGCGCGCTCTTGGATCACCGTCCGGAACCGACTGCGCCTCTCTTTGTGGATGGCGGAATCGAAGTGCGGGCCCTCGGAGGTTTTGTGGGCGGTGCGAACACCATTCGCGAAGCTGTGACGGCTGCGCTGGCGACGCTTCCCCCAGATGGATACCTCTCGGTGCAGGCCTACGTTGACCGCGCCTCGCATCCTCAGCTCGACGGTATTCGAGAGTTGGTTGCCGCACGAGCCGGCAGGCCCGTGACCTTTGGTTGGGGTCCACGCTTCTTGCACTCAACAGGACAGTTCCACAAGGGTGGTCCGGCAACCGGAGTCTTCATACAGATCTTGCAATCCGCGACGGTCGATTTGGAGATACCTGACCGCCCATTCACGTTCGGTGAACTCATCGCAGCCCAGGCCGCGGGAGACGCGAACGTACTTGCGCAACACGGTCGCCCGGTCTTGACGCTGACCCTGACGCAACCTGAGAAGCAACTCGTGTCGCTGTTTGAGGCATTTAACTAACCATGGCTCCAGTTGATGTTTCTGCCGGCAACAATCCGCTTCGCGTTGTTGAAGACCGCCGGCTCCACCGAATCGCGGGCCCCAGTGCTTTGGTGCTCTTTGGTGTTACCGGTGATCTTGCGAGAAAGAAACTCATGCCCGCGGTCTACGACCTGGCGAACCGGGGACTTCTGCCTCCGGGTTTTGCGCTCGTTGGATTTGCGCGCCGAGACTGGGCAGATCAAGACTTCGCGCAGGTCGTGCACGACTCGGTCAAGGAATTCGCCCGCACGGAGTTTCGCGAGGAAGTCTGGGAGCAGCTTCTCAAGGGAATCCGCTTCATCAGTGGAACGTTTGATGACGACGCGTCGTTCGATCGCCTGAAGGCGACCCTGGCAGACCTGGACGCAGAACAGGGAACGATGGGCAACCATTGTTTTTACCTTTCCATTCCCCCTGGTTCGTTCCCGCTAGTGACGCAACAGCTCAGCCGGTCAGGACTCGCACGTGCGGATGGAGATTCGTGGCGCCGGGTTGTCATTGAGAAGCCGTTCGGCAGTGACCTCACCACGGCCAGGGAACTCAACGACGTGGTGGAGTCGGTTTTTCCGGCGGACTCGATTTTTCGCATTGATCACTATCTGGGCAAAGAGACGGTTCAGAATATTCTTGCGTTGCGATTTGCGAACCAACTCTTCGAACCTCTGTGGAATGCGGAGCACGTCGATCACATTCAAATCACCATGGCAGAAGACATTGGTGTCGGCGGCCGTGCTGGGTACTACGACGGCATTGGCGCGGCACGGGACGTGATCCAGAATCACCTTTTGCAACTGATGGCCTTGACGGCGATGGAAGAGCCCATCTCGTTCAACGCAGATGATTTGCGTGCTGAGAAAGAAAAAGTACTCGCAGCAGTTCGTTTGCCTGCCGATCTTGGCTCGGCCACAGCACGTGGACAGTACGGCTCAGGATGGCAAGGCGGTGAATTCGTTCCCGGATTCCTCGAAGAAGAAGGGATGAACCCCCAATCCAGCACTGAAACGTTCGCCGCGATGCGCCTTGACGTGGGAACGCGACGCTGGTCGGGCGTGCCGTTCTACCTGCGCGCCGGCAAACGACTGGGTCGACGCGTTACCGAGATTGCCGTTGTGTTCAAGCGAGCGCCGCAATACCTCTTTGCCGAACACCAAACCTCTGCACTGGGCCAAAATGCTCTCGTCATTCGAGTTCAACCAGATGAGGGTGTGACAATTCGTTTCGGGTCGAAGGTGCCCGGGGCCGGCATGCAGGTGCGCGATGTCACCATGGACTTTGGATACGGACACGCCTTTACAGAGGCGAGTCCAGAAGCG
>WLDR01000049.1 GCA_009704705.1 Actinomycetota bacterium
CTGACCTGCTCGCACTGATTAAGAAGTCGAAGTAGTCGCGTCCGACCAGAACGTGGCGAGCACATCCGCCGCCATGTTCGGTCGGTCACCGTGTGACGAATGGCCCGCGTTGGCCAGCACGACATAGTCCGCACCGAGTGCGATGGCCATGTCTCGCTGCCAATCTGCGGGCCATGCGTCGTCTTGGGCACCGTGTGAAATCAAGAACGGGATGCCGTGCTCACGCGAGAGCGTCGCAAGCTCGTTCGTTCGATCAATCTGGTCGCGCAAAATGGCCGCCCCCGCGAGCAACGCCGCCGGCTTAGTCGTCATGAGCCGGTCGAAGTAGTAGCGCTCAATGACACTCATGTCTCCCGCGAGATCGATGTCGGGGTCGAGCCCCATGCGTTGGCGATCGAGAACCCACAGGCCGCGCGGCCCATCCGCGACGAGGGCGTCGTGCGCCGGACCCCCCTCGCCGAAGTCCCTGGGCCCCGAGTTCCACAGCGTCACGCTGGCGAAGCGACGAGGATTCTGCGCAACTGCTTCGTGTGCCACGACTCCGCCAAAGCTGTGCCCGAGCAGGTGAATGTGCCCGAGGTCCCCCAGCTTTTCGCTCAGGGCATCGATGAAGGTGTGGATGTCGCTTCCGAGTTGCGCGAGCGAGTAACCGTCAACAGTGTCTGGCCCCGTTGAATGAGGTTGCCCGCGCTGAGACAACCCGATCACGCGATACCCGTTCTCGGCGAGTGGCTCGAGAAGCACATTGAATGTGTCGTAGGAACTTGTGTATCCGGCGACGAGTACGGCAGTTCCTCGAACGGGCCCGGTTGGTTCGATCAACGAGTATCCGAGGTCGACGTCGCTCACGGCGATTGTGTGGCGCGACGCACGAGGTGGCAAGGCGTCGAACAGCGTTATTCCGCGAGATTCGTTCTCGCTGGAAGATGCAACTCGGGTCGACGGCACCTACCAATTGTAAGTTCCCGGCGTTGATTTGGGACAGGTTGGTCAACGTTCAAGGTCAGAGTGAGGGTGAGACACGTTTACACGAAGGAAACCTCCCTGAGAATGTGCTGACAGTATCGTGGCTCTAAGGAACACCCCTCACTCAATCCCCAAAGGAGTTGGATTCGTGGCACAAGCTACCAAAACAAAATCCGCGTCCAAGAAGTCGGCTGCAAAGTCCGGTTTCTCGGCTCGTCTCGACAAGTTCTTCGAGATCACCAAGCGCGGCTCGACCATCGGCACCGAGGTGCGCGGTGGTCTCGTCATCTTCATCACGATGGCGTACATCATCATTCTCAACCCGCTGATCCTCGGATTCTCACCTGACGTTGAGGGCAACCTCATCGGTGGCGGCGACCCAGCACTCGGAGCAATCGGTGCCGCAACGGCGCTCACCGCCGGCGTCATGTCGATTCTCTTCGGTGTGGTCGCCCGCCTGCCGTTTGCGATCGCAGCCGGGTTGGGCATCAACTCCTTCCTTGCGGTCAGCATCGTGAAGGGTGTCACCTGGCCCGAAGCCATGGGACTCGTCGTCATCGAGGGAATCCTTATTGTGATTCTCGCGTCGACTGGTTTGCGCACCATGATCTTCAACGCGGTGCCGGCTCAGCTGAAGACGGCCATCACAGTGGGCATCGGTCTTTTCATCGCCTTCATCGGCCTTGTTGACGCCGGTTTTGTTCGCTCGACGGGCCTTGGCGCTCCGCCCATCGGTCTCGGTGTTGGCGGCGTGCTTGTTGGTATCCCGACGCTGACATTCATCATCGGACTCATTCTCACCGCCGTGCTGGTTGCTCGTAAGGTCAAGGCCGGCATCTTGATTGGTCTCGTCGTAACGACAGTGATTGCGATCGTCTTGAACGCCATCTGGCCATCGGGCTCGATGGGCGTTCCCGGCACCGAGACATACAACCCCGCGGGCTGGAACCTCGCACAGCCGGTCATCCCGACGTCTGTTTTCGCATTGCCAGACCTCTCGATTATCGGCCAGGTTGATCTGTTCGGTTCGTTCAGTCGCATCGGTGCTCTCGCTGCCCTGATGCTCGTCTTCACGCTCTTGTTCTCGAACTTCTTCGACGCAATGGGCACGATGACGGGTCTCTCAAAGCAGGCCGGTCTCGCCGACAAGAAGGGCAACTTCCCACGCCTGACCCCGGCTCTGATCGTTGAAGGCGCTGGCGCTATTGCCGGAGGTGTCACCTCGACCTCGTCCAACACGGTCTACATCGAAAGTGCGTCGGGAATCGGTGGGGGAGCCCGCACGGGTCTCGCCTCGCTCGTCACCGGTGTGTTGTTCGTCCTCGCGATGTTCCTCACCCCGCTCACGCAGGTCGTTCCGCTCGAGGTCGGTGCTGCGGCACTCGTCATCGTCGGTGCGATGATGATGGGTCAGGTCGTGGACATCGACTGGAAGGACTGGTCGGCAGCCTTCCCGGCGTTCATCGCAATCATCGCGATGCCGCTCACGTACTCGATTGCAAACGGAATCGGCGCCGGCTTCATCGCCTGGGTTGTCATTCGTTCGCTCTCGGGTAAGGCGAAGGAAATCCACTGGCTGCTCTGGATTGTCTCGGCAGGATTCCTGCTGTACTTCATCCTCCCGCTCATCCAGCAGGCCATCAACGCCTAAGCGATTGCTAGAGGAAGGGCTCGACACCTCAGCGGTGTCGAGCCCTTCTTGCTTTGGGAAGTCGATGTGGAACTAGCCGAGAAAGCCGCGCAACAGAGATGCCGACCCACCGAGGTGGGCGCGCATCTCTTCGGCCGCCTGCTCGGAGTCTCCGGTCAGAATCGCCAGCACGATTCGCTCATGCTGTTCGTCGGAGTGGGCGATGTTCGGGCTCAGCAACGGGATGCCGTCGAGCATCTCGTTGATGCGCATGCGGCACTGCGCCACCTGATTCAAGAGCGACGGCGCCCCGGCCATTTCGGCAATGAGCAGGTGCAGGCGGCTATCGAGTCGCCGGTAGTCATCACTTGTTGCCTTCTTTGTTTCGTGGAGCGCTGCCCACAGGCTCTCGCGCTCGGTCGACGACAGCGGCCGCTCAGCCGCGTGTTGAGCTGCGCCGACTTCGAGAATCTCGCGCAGCACGAGCACATCGCGAATGTCATCCGCGTTGAACGTTGCGGGTGTCGTTTCGACGCCGGAGCGACCCAGACGGGCGGCCCCGGTTGGCACGGGATCGGACACGAACGCACCACCGTATCGACCGCGCCGAACCTCGAGGAATCCGGCATCAACAAGTGACTGGATGGCGTCACGCACGGTATCTCGGCTCACGTCGAGCATGAGCGCGAGTTCTCGTTCGGCAGCGAGTCGTCCGCCGGGTGGCACAAGACCTAAGCGAATTGTTTGCAGAAGTCGCTCGACGGTTTCTTCGTACGCGTTACCGCCACGAACCGGGCGCAGCAGCAGGCTTCCGTCGAGCGTGGAGTTGAGAACTCCCTCGCCCTCGGGGGCCTGAGCTGCGGCCTCGGTCATGGTTAGAGCGGGGTGACGTAGGCGGCAGAGATACCACCGTCGACGAGGAACGTCGATCCGGTGATGAACGACGAGTCATCGCTGGCCAGGAACGCGACCGCAGCTGCGAGCTCTTCTGGTTTGGCAAATCGACCAACGGGAATGTGCACGAGGCGACGCTGAGCACGCTCTGGGTCTTTGGCGAACAATTCCTGCAAGAGAGGAGTGTTCACCGGCCCGGGGCAGAGTGCGTTGACGCGGATGCCCTGACGCGCGAACTGCACACCGAGCTCGCGACTCATGGCGAGCACGCCACCCTTCGATGCCGTGTACGAGATCTGCGACGTTGCGGATCCGAGCACAGCCACGAACGACGCCGTGTTGATGATGGAACCGCTGCCCTGCTTGACCATGTGACGCAGAGCGGCACGCGAGCAGAGGTACACCGACTTGAGGTTCACATCCTGAACCTTCTGCCACGCGGGGAGCTCGGTGGTCTCGATGGAATCATCATCGGGCGGTGAGATGCCAGCGTTGTTGAACGCGATGTCGACCGACCCGTACTTCTTGGCAGCCTCGTCGAAGAGGTTGTTCACCTGATCCTCGTCGGTCACGTTGCACTCGACGAACAGGCCCTCAACCTCGGCTGCGGCAGCTTCGCCGTTTGCTCCGCCCAGGTCGCCGATGACGATGTTCGCACCCTCCGCGCGCAGGCGCTTGGCGGTCGCGAAGCCGATACCACTGGCGCCACCGGTGATGACTGCCGTCTTGCCCTTCAGGCGTTGGGTGAGGTCGATTTTCTCGATGCTCATGATTCTCTCCTTCTGTGTTGTGAAAAATGAAAAGCGAATGTGACGAATTAGTCGATCGGAATGAACACGTTCTTCGTCTCGGTGAATGCGAGTGGAGCATCCGGCCCCAGTTCACGACCGAGACCCGATTGCTTGAACCCACCAAATGGCGTGTTGTAGCGCACGGATGAGTGTGAGTTGACCGACAGGTTGCCTGACTCCACAGCGCGCGAAACACGCAATGCGCGACCGACGTCGCGCGTCCAGATGGAACCGCTGAGCCCGTATTCGGTTGCGTTTGCCAACTCGAGTGCGTCGGCTTCGTCCTCGAACGGAAGCACGGTGACAACAGGCCCGAAGATTTCATCGCGCGCCGAGATGTGGTCGCGTGATGTGGGGGCGAGTACGGTCGGGGCAAAGAAATAACCCGCGCCGGTCGGCGCGTTGCCACGGAACGCGACAGGTGCGTCGTCGGGAACATAAGACGAAACCGAATCAAAGTGCTTCTTGTGCACGAGCGGCCCGACCTCAGTCTTCGAACTCGTCGGGTCACCCACGACAACGTTCTTTACGGCCTTCTCGAAGTGCTCCATGAATTTGTCGTAGATGTCCCGCTGAACCAGGATGCGCGAACGCGCGCAGCAGTCCTGCCCGGCATTCTCGAACACTGCGTAGGGTGCGGTCGCCGCAGCCTTCTCGACATCGGCATCGTTGAACACGATGTTGGCACTCTTGCCGCCGAGCTCGAGTGTGACCCGCTTAATCTGCGCGGCGCATCCGGCCATGATCTGCTTGCCCACTTCGGTCGAACCGGTGAACACAATCTTTCGAACCGTTTCGTTGGTTACGAATCGGTCGCCGACGACGGAGCCGCGACCGGGCAACACCTGAAAGAGCCCTTCGGGCAGACCAGACTGCAACCCCAGCTCGCCGAGGCGAATCGACGTCAGGGGCGTCCATTCGGCGGGCTTCAGCACGACCGCGTTACCTGCCGCCAGCGCCGGCACAAAACCCCACGACGCAATCGTCATCGGAAAATTCCACGGGGTAATCACACCGACGACGCCGAGTGGTTCCTGAAACGTGATGTCAACACCGCCGGCAACGGGAATCTGCTTTCCGAAGAGGGTCTCTGGCGTGCCCGAGTAGTACTCGAGAACGTTGCGTACGTGATTCGCTTCCCAACGCGCCTGCTCGATGGGGTGACCCGAGTTGCGCACTTCGAGCGAGGCGAGGTTCTCGATGTCACCGTCAACAGCGGCTGCAAAGCGACGCAGGGCGGCGGCGCGGTCCGCCGGGTTGAGGCGCGCCCATTCCTTCTGAGCCTTGTGGGCTCGAGCGATGGCCTCGTCTGTCTGCTCGAGGCTGAGGTGCTCAATGGTTTCCATCGCCTCTTCGGTCGCTGGGTTGATGATGGTGTAACTCATCGATTTCTCCTATACGTGTTGGCGGCCTCGACGAGACCTTCAAAAAGTCGCGCATCTTCGTGCGCGGTTTGTTCCGGATGCCACTGCACACCGATACCGAACGGCACGCCTTCGAGCTCGACGGCTTGAATCACGTCATCGTCGGATCGGGCGACCACTCGAAGGCCGGCTCCGGGCTGGTCGATGGCTTGGTGGTGGTACACGGCCCCATCGACTGCCGTGTTGTCACCGAGAACGCCCGCAAGACTCGACGATGAGTCGACGTGCACCGGAATCGTGTTGAACTGACCCTTACCCTTTTGATATGTGTCCGTACCGATGACCTCGGGCAAGTGCTGAATCAGGGTTCCGCCCTGGTGAACGTTGAGCATCTGTGCTCCGCGACAGATTCCTAAGAAGGGAATCTCTCGGTCGATGGCCGCCGTGAGCAGCGCATCTTCGAGGTTGTCGCGATCCAGTTTGGGTTCGTCCGTCGTCGGATGCGCCGCCTGGCCGTATCGCGCAGGGTCAATGTCTTCGCCGCCACAGATGATCAACCCATCGAGTCCGTCAAGAACTCGGTGTGCACTCGCAACGTCGAATGGCTGTGGCGGAATCAACACCGCAATGCCGCCGGCCTGATTGACCGCGTCGAAGTAGACGCGGGGGAGGAACGCTGCCTGAACATCCCACACGCCTGACTGCGCCTGGCGCAGGTAGGTGGTGAGGCCGATTACGGGTCGGTCAGCCCGAACGGGTGTTGGCACGTGTGTCTCTTTCTCGGTCGCTCGGTTGCTCAGCTAGAGACGCTCAAAGCCACGGAAGCGTTCCCAATCGGTGACGGCAGAGTCGAAGGCCGCGAGCTCGATCCGGGCGTTGTTCAGGTAGTGCTCGACAACGTCATCGCCGAAGGCAGCGCGCGCAATCTTCGACTCCGCGAACAGCTCGGCGGCGTGACGCAAGCTGCTCGGCACGCGGGGTGCTCCTCCGGAGTATGCGTTGCCGGTTGTGATGGGTTCGAGCTCGAGCTTGTTTTCGATTCCGTGCAGACCAGCCGCTATGAGGGCAGCCACGGCGAGGTACTGGTTGACGTCGCCGCCGGGGACGCGCTGTTCCACACGCATTCCGTGACCGCGACCGACCACGCGAAGCGAGCACGTGCGGTTGTCGAGACCCCAGGCCACGGCGGTCGGCGCAAAACTGCCGTCGACGTAACGCTTGTACGAGTTGATGTTGGGTGCGTAGAAGAGCGACATTTCGCGCATAGCCGCAATCTGTCCGGCGAGGAAGTGACGGAAGAGGTCACTCATGCCGTTTTCTTTGCTTTCGTCGGCAAAGACAGGTGTTCCATCGGTGCCACGCAAGCTGATGTGAATGTGGCAGCTGTTGCCTTCACGTTCGTTGAACTTGGCCATGAACGTAATCGCCTGACCGTGCTGTTCGGCAATCGCCTTGGCGCCGAACTTGTAGATCGAGTGGTTGTCGCACGTGGTAAGCGCGGTGTCATAACGGAAGGCAATCTCTTGCTGTCCGAAATTGCACTCTCCCTTGACGCCTTCGCAGTACATGCCGGCGGCATCCATGGAGTTTCGAATCTCCCGCAACAAGGGTTCGACACGCGAGGAGGCGAGCAGGTCGTAGTCGACGTTGTAGTCGGTGTTCGCTTTCAGTTCGCGGTACCCCTTGGCCCATGCGCCACGGTAGGTCTCGTCGAACACGATGAATTCGAGTTCGGTTCCGACGTAGGGGACGAGTCCGTGCTCGGCCAGGCGCGCAATCTGGGCGCGAAGAATCTCGCGCGGTGATTGTGCAACCGGTTTCTCGTCGAGCCAGTGCAGGTCAGCGGTGACGAGTGCGGTGCCCGGTAACCACGGCGCGAGACGGAGCGTGCTCAGGTCGGGAATCATTGCCATGTCTCCGTAGCCGCGTTCCCAACTCGAAATCTGGTACCCGTCAACGGTGTTCATGTCAACGTCGACCGCGAGCAAGTAATTGCAGCATTCGGCACCGTGGTGCATGGCGTCTTCCACAAACAATCTCGCGGAAACGCGCTTTCCAACGAGTCGGCCCTGCATGTCGGTGAAGGCGACGATGACGGTGTCGATTTCGCCGTCAGACACGAGCTTCGTCAATGCATCGGGGGTGAGGTAGCCAGTTGCGCGAGTCATGATCACTCCGTTGTGATTGCTAATGGTGGGAATTTCCACCATTAGAACACACCCTCGCGCAAATAGAAACGCTCAATTCGGCAAACCGCCCCCGCACGAGTTAACACATCGTTTACATCATTGGTATTCCCAAACACCATTCACGAGTCCTATAGTCAAGCCCAACGGACTGCACAACGATGTGCCGTTGGGCGTGCGGCGGGTTCCTCCTGGCGCTGCTCCTTCGTGAAGAGATAAGGAAAGAGATGTCAAAAGACACACTCAAAGTCTCGGGCGTAACGTATACGACCGCAGACAAGGGATATTTCGAAAAACGAACGCTCAAACGTTCGGCTGGACTGTGGGGCCTGTGGGGTCTCGCCATCGCCGCGGTTATTTCGGGCGACTTCTCGGGATGGAACTTCGGAATCGGCTTCGCCGGCTTCGGTGGAATGCTCATTGCATTCGTCATCCTGATTTTCATGTACTACGGCATGATGTTCAGCATCGGTGAGATGGCGGGAGCCATGCCACACTCCGGAGGTGCGTATTCGTTTGCCCGATCGGCCATGGGGCCGTGGGGCGGACTTGTCACCGGCCTCGCCGAAACAATCGAGTACGTTGCGACCACGGCGGTGGTCGTCTACTTCTCGGCCAGTTATGCCGACGGAATCACATCTGAGCTACTCGGCGTATCACTGCCGGCACCGGTATGGTGGGCCATCCTCTACGTCGTCTTCATCGCACTGAACTCGCTGGGTTCGAGCGTGTCCTTCCGATTCTCGATTATCGTGTCGATCATCGCGCTGGCCATTCTGCTCGTGTTCTCGGGAATGGCACTGTTCTCACCCGCGCTCGACTGGAGCTCACTGTGGAACATCGCCCCAGAGCCTGGTCAGTCGGAGTTCTTGCCATATGGCATCTTGCCGATTCTGTTCGCCCTTCCTTACGCGATGTGGTTCTTCCTCGGCATCGAGGAACTTCCGCTTGCTGCTGAAGAGTCGCACAACCCAGTTCGGGACATCCCTCGTGCTGGTCTCATCGCTCGCACGACCCTGATCATCACGGGTCTGCTCGTGCTCTTCTTGAACACGGCGCTCATTGGCGCAGAAGCGACGGCAACCGCCGGAGAGCCTCTGCTCGACGGGTTCCGCGCAATGGTTGGTGACGAAGCAGCCGCTGTACTCGCGCTCGCGGCTTTGGTTGGTCTCTCGGCCTCGCTACAGGGAATCATGTTCGCCTACGGTCGCAACATGTACTCGCTGTCGCGCGCCGGCTACTACCCGAAGTTCTTCTCGCTCACGGGTCGCAGCAAGACGCCGTATGTGTCGCTCATCGTGGGTGGCATCTTCGGCTTCGTCGCCCTCGTGATTGTTGACGCACTCGGTGGCTCCGGCGGAGTCGCTGGCGCAATCGTGCTCAACATCGCCGTGTGGGGCGCTGTGATCGCA
>WLDR01000005.1 GCA_009704705.1 Actinomycetota bacterium
CGATACGGCTCATTCCATGTGTTGGCCGAAGAAGCCGAGAAGGCCGTGCGCGACATCATCACCGGCATCGGGGATGCGGGCGAAGGCAGTGTGGAACGCAAAGTTGGTGATCTGTACGCAAGCTTCATGGCCGTTGACGCGATCGAAAGCATGGGTCTAGCGCCCATCGAAAGCCAGCTCGCCGTGGCAGCCAACGTGGCATCGGTAAGTCAGCTACTCGACACCGTTGCCCGGCTCGAGCGCCAGGGAGTTGGCGGCTTTATCGACCTCTTTGTAGACAACGACCCAGGTCAACCGGATCGCTATCTCGTATTCACCGAACAGGGCGGCATCAACCTTCCCGACGAGAGCTATTACCGCGACGAGAAATTCGCTTCCGTGCGAGCGGCGTATGTGTCACACATTCAGCGCATGTTCGAACTCCTCGACGAGGCCCTGCCCGCATTCGCCGCCGGCGTCTCGGCTGCCGTTCGAGCTCAGCGCGCGTTCGATCTCGAGACCGCGCTCGCCGCTGCACACTGGGACAACGTGCGCACGCGCGATGCTCAGGCCACGTACAACTTGCTCAACTGGAGCGACGTTCGCCATCAGGTTTCTGCCGCCGCGACCGCCGCGATTGAGGCCGAGTCGCTGGTGAATCCTGATGCAGCTGAGCATCCCGCCGCAGACCTGGACGTGTGGCTGACGGCACTCAATGTTCCCGCCGGTTCGTTCGATGTGCTCGTGGTGCGCGAGCCGAGCTTTCTTGACGGCCTGGGTTCCTTGCTCATCGACTCGAAGCTGGATGAGTGGCGCGACTGGCTAGTGTGGCAGGTCGTTCACTCCGCAGCCCCCTTCTTGCCGGTTGCCTTCGTGGACGAAAACTTTGATTTTTACGGGCGCACGCTGTCGGGAACCCCCGAACAACGCGAACGCTGGAAACGCGGCGTCTCCGTTGTTGAGGGCTCGTTGGGCGAAGCCGTTGGGCGCATTTATGTGGATCGCCATTTTCCAGAAGACTCAAAGAGACACATGGACGTTCTGGTCGCGAACCTGATTGAGGCGTACCGCCAATCCATTAGCGAACTCGAATGGATGTCTCCGGGCACGCGCAAGCGGGCGCTGGAGAAGCTCGAGAAGTTCACGCCCAAGATCGGCTACCCCGTGAAGTGGCGGGACTACGCCGCACTAGAAATCTCGGCAGACGACCTCATGGGTAACGTGCGACGCATCGCGGAGTTTGAACTCGCACGTGAGTTGGGCAAGGTAGGGAAGCCCATCGATCGCGATGAGTGGTTCATGACGCCGCAGACGGTCAACGCGTATTACAACCCCGGCTTCAACGAAATCGTGTTCCCGGCCGCCATCCTTCAACCGCCGTTCTTTGACGCTGACTGGGACGACGCCGCAAACTACGGTTCGATTGGCGCAGTAATCGGTCACGAAATCGGACACGGTTTTGACGATCAGGGTTCGCGGTTTGACGGCGACGGACGACTCATCGACTGGTGGACGGACGAGGACCGCGAACGGTTTGACGAACGCACGGCCTCGCTCATCGATCAATACAACGCGTTGTCACCGGAGGGCGCTGACGGCCAGACGGTCAACGGCGAGCTAACCATCGGCGAGAACATCGGCGACTTGGGTGGATTGGGCATCGCGTGGAAGGCCTATTTGATTTCATTAGGTGGCGCCGAACCTCCGGTCATCGACGGACTGACCGCAGCGCAACGTTTCTTCATCTCGTGGGCGAACTCATGGCAGCAGAAGAGTCGCCCTGAGGAGACCATCCGGTTGCTGGCGATTGACCCGCATTCACCACCGGAATTCCGCTGTAACCAGATCGTGCGAAACATTGATGCCTTCTATGACGCCTTTGACGTCACGAGCACCGATGAGGCGTGGCTGGAACCGGCTCGTCGAGTGACCATCTGGTAGGCGGGTAGGATTTTTCGCTATGGCACCCACCTCGAAACTTGACGCCGTTGTCGCCCTCGCTCAGCATCGAGGTTTTGTCTTTCAGGCCGGTGAAATCTATGGCGGGTCTCGCTCCGCGTGGGACTACGGTCCCCTTGGCACCGCGCTGAAAGAGAACATCAAGCGTCAGTGGTGGAACTACATGGTTCAGCGACGTGACGATGTCGTCGGTCTTGACTCGTCAGTCATCCTCCCGAGGCAGGTGTGGGAAGCATCGGGTCACGTCGAAGTGTTTAGCGACCCTCTCGTGGAGTGCACCAGCTGCCACAAGCGCTTTCGCGAGGACCACCTTCTCGAAGAATTTGAAGAGCGAAAGGGACGCGCGCCCGAAGGCGGCCTCGCTGGAGTCCCCTGCCCGAACTGCGGAAACAAGGGGCAGTTCACCGAACCACGTGCGTTCTCGGGGCTGTTGAAGACATTCCTCGGGCCGGTCGACGACGAAGCCGGCATGCACTACCTTCGCCCCGAGACGGCCCAAGGAATATTCGTGAACTTCGCCAATGTGTTGCAGGCGGCGCGCATGAAGCCCCCATTTGGAATCGGCCAGATTGGCAAGAGTTTCCGCAACGAAATCACCCCCGGCAACTTCATTTTTCGCACGCGCGAGTTTGAGCAGATGGAGATGGAGTTTTTCGTCGAGCCAGGCACGGACGAAGAGTGGCACCAGTACTGGATTGACCACCGCATGGCGTGGTATGTCGACCTTGGGATCAAGCCCGAAAACCTGCGCCTGTATGAACACGCGAAAGAGAAGCTGTCGCACTATTCAAAGCGCACCGTCGACATCGAGTATCGTTTCGGATTCAGCGGCAGCGAATTTGGTGAGCTTGAGGGCATCGCAAACCGCACAGACTTCGACCTAAAGACACACTCTGAGCACAGCGGCAAAGACCTCAGCTTCTTCGATCAGACAAAAAACGAGCGCTGGACGCCGTTCGTCATTGAGCCCGCGGCCGGCCTCACGCGGTCTCTCATGGCATTCCTCGTGGACGCCTATGACGAAGAAACCGTGACAACAGCCAAGGGAGATACCGACACTCGCACAGTGCTTCGTCTCGACCCGCGCTTGGCTCCCATCAAGGCCGCAATCTTGCCGTTGTCTCGCAATGAGCAACTTTCCCCACTCGCACGAGAGCTTGCGGATGATTTGCGCAAGTACTGGAACGTGGACTTCGACGATGCGGGCGCGATTGGACGACGCTACCGTCGCCAAGATGAAATCGGCACCCCGTTCTGCGTCACCGTGGATTTCGATTCCCTCGACGACAAGGCCGTGACAGTGCGCCACCGCGATTCAATGGAGCAGGAGCGCATCCCGCTCGATTCGGTCGTCTCGTTCTTGTCACAACGACTCCTCGGCGCATAGCGGGGCTCAGTCGTGGTGAGTCGGCGCGCTGCCGCGAAGCGGGAGGAGTTCCCTGACGGCTCCTTCGATGTCGTCATTCGTGGCCAAGGTCTTGCCGCGGTGATTGCGGCCGTCGATTGCGCGCGCATCGGACTCCGAACCGTTGTCGTCTCGCCGAGCGATTGGATCGAGACCCGAAACAGCGCATCTGCCCGCGCAGGAGTGATGGAGGAGTTGTGCGCGGAGTTCGGAATTGAATTCGAAACCGTTCGCCCGCGAAAAGGGGATGAGAGCGTGCTCGGAATCCCGGCGTCTCCGTTCTCTCGCGCGGTTCGACAGGCATGTGGTTGGGGAGGCGCGTGGCGGGTTTACCTTGACCGCGTGCGCCCGCTGCTCGCCATTGGCGAAGAACGAAATTTGGCCAGGCTTGTGACATCGCGCCTTGGCGCGACGGCTCTCGACAAGCTTGTTCGCCCGCACACCGAGGCCGTCTTGGGTTGTGCGCCCGAAGACGTTGACATCGTTGATTGCGTGCCCGAGTTGTTGCCAGCTCTGAGTCGCGTCGGGTCGCTGACTCTCGGAGTTGTTGAGTTGCTGGCAACCGACGAGAGGTTCACCAGCATGATTGCGCCGAGAGGCGGAATAAGGGCTCTGGAGACTGCCGCTATCGCGCGCGCGGACCACTTTGCCGTTACCCGAACTGCTCCTGATCGGCAGCAGGTCTCGGGACACACGACACTCGACCTCTCAGCGCCGTTGTTCACGCAGGCGCTTGACCGGGCGATTCCCATTGCCAGGGAGCTGGCGCGGGATGCACGGCGAAGCGTTTTGGCCGATCCTGACTATCGTCCGATAGGACCGGTCGATTTAGAGAGGTAGGCTAAATCCGGCTTTATATTCCACATTTGACATATAGGGAGAGTGCGATGGGCGGCAAGGTACTTTTCGTCGTTGGCCTCGGTATCGGCTACCTTCTCGGTACTCGTGCGGGTCGTCGACGTTACGAACAAATCAAGGCAACGGCACGAAACATCTGGGAGTCTCAGCCGGTGCAGTGGGGAGTCTCGCAGGTGCAGGAAGCGGCAGGTGACCTCGCCGACCAAGCGTTCACCGCGGCGAAGTCGGCAGTGGCTCAAGCGCAAGGCAAGCCAGCACCTCGAAAAAAGGCCCCGGCCGGATCCACGAAGCCCCGGGCAACCGCGTCGCCCTCGTCGGCAAGCTCGACAGCTAAGGCGACAACCGAGAAGCGCGCCCAAACTCGGCCGCAACCGAAGCCCGCAACGCCCATGTCGGAGCCGAGCGCGCGCAGCGGAGTGGCCACGGGAGCAATTCCGATTATCCGACCCAACTCAGCGGCTGAGTAATGTCAACATCGTCACCGACACCCGGCGCGCAAGCTGCTCGGGGCAACAAGCCAGAGCCCGCGGACGACCCCCGCTCGTTCATGCAACTGATTCGTGACCTGCCGGGAATTGGACTCGAACTGCTGCGTGCGGAGTTCGAGCGCTTCAAGCGGGAGATGAGCCGCAAGGCAAAGAACATCGGCATGGGTTCGCTTCTGTTTATGGCGGCTGGAGGCACAGGACTTTTCGTTCTCGGGGCACTCGTGCTCGCAGCCGTATATGCGCTGTCGATGGTTGTACCCACGTGGGCTGCCGCTCTCATCGTGTCCGGCGGACTGCTCATCGTCACAATTATTCTTGTCCTCGCCGGGCTCGATCAGTTCAAGAAGTCCCAGGGCATGATGCCAACTGAGACCATGGATGGCATCGTCGAGGACGCACACGCAGTGAAGGGAGAGGGACGCTTTGACATCTAGCCTTTCGTCCAATTCGAGCGCATCGCCAATCAAGGCCGGTCGCCCGAAAGCCCCCACCGTGGCCAAGCCCGTTGATGCGCTGACGGCCCGGGAACTTGACGCGCATGTTGAGGCCGTGCGGGCACGCCTCGCCGGCACGCTCGACGCTCTCGAAGAGAAAGCGAATGTTCCTAAGCAGTTCAAGAAGCGCGCCGACAAGCGGGCCGAACAGTTGCGCGAACTACGCCGCGAAAAGCCCGCGGTCTTTGCCGCCGTTGTCGTCGGAGGGCTCGCGCTCTCGGTCGGAATCATCGCTCTAGTTGTAAAGAGCGCGACAAAGCGGTAATTTCTTTTCGCTATACCCGTCAATGACGACACGGCCACTCTTCAATCGCATTCCGCGAGACGAATCGAGTTCGCACGCAAGTTCGTAGGGTAATTTGCGCGAGTTCGCTGCGGGGATGAGCCGTGTCACAACAAGGAACTCGATGACTCTCACCGCACCAACAGACGCGAAGCCCCTCGGGGGCTTGCGCGTTCTTGTGCCGCGCGGTGGACCCTGGGGCGACTCCGTTGCGTCAGCGCTGCGGGCCAAGGGCGCGACCGCCGTCATCTCTCCGATGACGAATTTTGTGACCGCACCGGACACGGATGACCTCGCCTCAGCATTTGAGGCCTTGGCCGCCGGTGAGTTCGACTGGATTACGCTCACCAGCTCGACCACGGTTGACGTGTTGTCGGCATATCGAGCCACAATTCCTGCTTCGACTCGAATTGCTGCGGTGGGCGAAACCACGGCAAGCGCGCTCGCCGCGATTGGCTATAAGGCCGATTTGAGCCCCAGCGAAGAGAACACGGCGCGCGGCCTCCTCGAGGAGTGGGAGTCGGCTACAGGCGGGGTTGTGCCGCTGCGCATCCTGACCCTTCGTTCTGAAGTCGCGGTCCCCGTGTTGACCGAAGGACTCAAGCGCATTGGCCACTCGGTTCGGTCGGTCATTGCCTATCGCACGATTGGCGTGCCGGTAGACGACGACGTGATTGCGCAAGTTCGCAACGGCGAGTTCGCCGCGGTGCTCGTAACTTCAGGCAGCGTCGCAGAGCAGGTGGCTCTGCAGCTCGGCGATATCCCAGACGAAACGTTTGTTGTTGCCCTCGGGCCCCGTACGGCAGCGGATGCTCGATATGCGGGCGTTCGAGTTGACGCGACGACCGCAAACGGTGATGTCGACTCGCTGATCGACGTGTTGATTAGCCGACGGTAACCGTGCGGTGCTCGGAGCACCCGGGTTGTTCGAGCTCACACTCGCCACAGCACACAAAACGTTTGCGGCAGGCCTGGTCACAGCAGTTCGCCATGTGGCTCGTTGCTTCTCCGCACACGAGGCACGAGCTCAGTTGAGCTGCGCCAGGGGCGAAGTCGACTGCGATTCGGCCGTCAAAGACGTAGAGCGACCCCTCCCACAGCCCGCTATTGCGTTTAGCCTCGCCATAGCGAACAATGCCGCCATCGATTTGGTAAATCTCGTTGAAGCCGCGAGCCTTCATCAGTGGAGTGAGAACCTCGCAACGAATGCCGCCGGTGCAGTACGTGACGACGGTCTTGTTCTTGAGGTCGTCATACTTTCCACTCTCGAGTTCTCGAATGAAGTCTCGGGTTGTTTCGACGTCGGGAACCACCGCATTCTTGAATCGCCCGATCTCGGCTTCGAAGGCGTTTCGTCCGTCGAAAAACACGACGTCGTCACCTCGTTCGGCGACCAATGCGTCAACTTCGTCGGGTGTGAGCTTGATGCCACCTCCGACAATCCCGTGCTCGTCGACCTGAATCTCCTCGGGAACACCAAAACTCACGATTTCAGCACGCGCCTTCACGCTCAGGCGCGGAAAATCGGTGATCAATCCGTCGGTGTCGAACGCGGTGCCGTCGCTCCATTTAACGTCGAGGCGAGCGAAGCCAGCGTATTGCTTGGTTTTGCGCACATACTTCTTGACGTTCTCGACAGTGCCACCCACCGTGCCGTTTATGCCGTGACGGGAAATGATGATCCGACCACGCAGATTCAGGGACTCGCAGAGATCGCGCTGCCAGAGCCGCACGGCTTCGGGGTCGGCGAGTGGCGCAAAGGCGTAGTACAACGCAATCTTGGGAATGGCCACGTATAGATGTTACGCGCCATCTTCAGGCATGCCACGATTTCCTAATTGACAATGATTCTCAATAGACATAGGCTCGCGCCATGACCACTTCACGATCGGCGCGCTTCCGAATTCCGGCAATCGTTGTTGCCGCCATAGGGATTTCATCCGGCTTAGTCGGATGCTCAACTGCAGACGACACCACATTCCGCATTGTGACGACAACCACGCACGTCACGGACTTCACGAGAAACATCGTTGGCGACGCGAGTGCGGTGTATCCGCTCTTGCAGGCGAATCAATCGGCGCACAGTTTCGACCCTTCCGCGAAGGACCTTCTTGAGCTCAGTGCAGCGGACGTGCTCGTCATTAGTGGAGCCGAACTCGAACCGTGGGTTGACGATGCCCTGACTGCCGCAAACTTCAACGGCGAAATCATCGATGCGTCGACGGGGATCACTCTGCTGCAGTCAGGTGAGACCGAAGCGGAACATGACCATGCCGCGGAAGAAGCCGCGGCGGAAGAAGCTCCAGCCGACGAGCATGACCATCTGCACGCCGACGGAGACCCGCACATTTGGACCTCTCCTGCGAACGCAGAGCTGATGGTGACGAATATCACGGACGGGCTTGTGGCTGCGGATCCGGAAAACGCGTCGATTTACACGGAAAACGCTGATTCCTACATTGGTCAACTCGCCGTTCTTGACGAGTGGGTTACCGAAAACATTGAGCAGGTTGCGACCGCCGAGCGGTTGCTCGTCACGAATCACGATGCCTTCACCTATTTCGTCTCTGAGTACGGCATCACTTTCGTCGGTTCGATCATCCCGGAGTTTGATGACAACGCGGAACCCAGTGCTGCCGACATCGATGCGCTGGTTGAAAAAATCCGAGAGACGGGTGTGCGAGCCATTTTTGCAGAGAGTTCCATTTCGTCGAAGCTCGCCGAAGCCGTCGCCGCACAGGCGGATATTGAGGTCTTCGCGGGCGATGAGTCGCTGTATTCCGATACGCTCGGCGCAACGGGGAGTGGCGCAGAAACCTACATCTCTGCCACGATTCACAACGTTCGGCTTCTCGATAAGGCTTGGGGGGTCGAACCGCTTCCAGTACCGGAGGAAATCGAAAATGCCTAGCCCGCTCATCGAAGTCATTGATGGTTTCTTCGGATACGACAAGTCCGTTGCCGTGGGAGACGTGAACCTCGCCGTCAGAAGCGGGGAAGCACTCGCGCTCATTGGATCGAACGGTTCGGGCAAGTCCACCATTCTCCGCGGCATAGCTGGCCTGCATCCCATGCTGAGCGGACGGATGCTCTTTGACGGGGCCCCCCGGAGCGCGGACACTGCGACGCAGATCGGGTATATGCCGCAGGCAGAAACCTATGACGCGTCGTTTCCGGTAACCCTTCGGCAAGCGGTTGAAATGGGCCGTTATCGACGACTGGGTTGGTGGCGTCGAATGAAACAGGTCGATCGAGTGGCCGTGTCGGCCGCGCTCCAGGTCACCGACCTGACGGATGTCGCCGAAACCATTTTTTCTAACCTGAGTGGCGGTCAGCAGAAGCGAGCGATCCTTGCACGGGCACTGGCCAATCAACCGCGAATTCTGCTTCTCGACGAGCCATTCAACGGACTCGACAAACCCAACCGCGACTCGTTGAAACGCACCCTCATCCGACTGAAGAAGTCTGGTGCTGCTGTGGTCCTGACCACACATGACCTCGACCTCGCGCGAGACGTGTGTGACACAGCGGCGCTTCTTCACGACGGCAAAGTCGAAGCATACGGTTCTGTTGCGCAAACACTCACGATGAAGCATCTGGCGAATGTCTTTCCGAGTATTGAACTCGACGCCGACGCGAGCACGGTTATCTTGTCTAGCCATCACGGGCATTGACGTGGAGGCCGTTCAACTTCTCTTCGAGAGTTTTCGTTTCCCGTTCATTCAGAATGCACTCGCTGTGATTATCCCCTTGGCACTGGTCACGGGGCTTGTCGCTGTCTTCATTAACCTTCGCGGACTGGAGTTTGTCTCTGATGGCTTGACGCACGCCGTCTTTCCCGGCTTGGCGGCAGGTTTTGTTGTCGCGGGTAGTCCCGGTTTGCTTCCCGGAGCGCTCATCGCCGCCGTGATCGCAACACTCGCCCTGACGTACTTTGCCGGGGTAGGACTCGCATCCGATACGGCAACGGCCATCACGTTGACCGGCATGTTCGCAATCGGTGTCCTCATCGTTTCAACCCCGGGCGGAGGTTCCACATCGATTGAAAGCCTGCTGTTCGGGCACCTCTTCACTGTCACGTCGATGGAAGCCGGCCTGGCCGCGCTTGCCGCCGGACTAGCTGCGACACTCGTGCTCGTCACATACCGGGCTCAAGTCTTTGCAGCGTTTGACGAGGACGGCGCGCGAGGCGCAGGGTTTCGCACACTGTCGGTCAACATCACGTTGAACCTCGCAATCGCCCTTGTCGTGGTTTCTGCATCCCTTGCCGTAGGAAACCTGCTTGTGCTCGCCTTGCTCATCGTGCCGGGAGCGACCGCACGCCTGGTTGCCCGCAAGTTCACCAGCATGGTTGTAGTTTCTGTGGCTGTCGCTGTCGGTGCCAGCATCACGGGAGTCTTGCTTGCCGTGGTGCTCTCGTTTACCGTGGACGTTCCCGTTCCGGGAGGCGCCACGGTTGCGTTGATGTTCGTGGCCGTCTATCTCGTCACGCTTGTTCTGCGAGTGCGCCGATGAGTTACTTTGACCGCGCGTTACTCGCCATCTCGTTGGCCGGGGCTCTTTCTGGGCTTGCCGGAACCTTCATCATTTTGCGCCGTCGCGTGTTGCTCGTTCAGGCACTCACTCATGCAACCTTTCCGGGCGCCGTTGTCGCGGTTCTGATTGGACTCACCGTTCAAGTTGGGGCACTCTTGGCGAGCGTCGCGATCCTCGCAGCCTTGCTTGTCATTGGACGCCTGCGCCCCGCCATCCTGCAGGCTTCGACGGGAGTTTTGCTCACGGCGGGATTTGCCCTGGGAATCTTGCTTCAAGCAATCAATCCCGAGGTTCCTCTGCGTCTCGAGGCGTATCTCTTCGGCTCGGTACTGGCAAGCACGAATACGGACGTCGCGGTTCTCATCGCCGTGCTCGCTGCTGTCGTTGTGACGCTCACGGTTTTTGGTCGCCGCCTCAACTTTTACCTCTTTGATTCTGTCGGTTACCAAGCGAGTGGGTTGCGTCCCTGGTTCGCGGAGTTTGTCTTGCTTGCTCTCACGGTGGCAACGGTCGTTGCGACAATGCCGGCCCTCGGCGCGCTTCTGTCGATAAGCCTTGTGGCGGCACCGGCGGCGGCGGCGCGGGAACTCACTCGAACGGTACGGGGAATGCTTGTGGTCGCGCCGATTCTGGCGGTGGGTTCGGGCCTGTTGGGGTTACTCCTGTCACGTTGGCTTGGTCTTGCAGCCGGCGCTGCCGTGGCGCTCGTCGCGGTTGCTGTTTACGTCATTGCCGCCGTCATTGGTCGACTATTGCGCAGGTCGGCATGAGCGAACCGTTAAAGCGAATGACGCGACAAAAGACGCAGGTTCGGGATGCCTTGGAAGCACACGAGACATTTGTGGGCGCACAGGCGCTTCACACATGGCTGGTTTCTCAGGGAGCCACACTCGGCCTTGCCACGGTGTATCGCGCCCTGAATGAACTCGCCGAGTCGGGCCTCGCTGACTCACTTCAGTCGCCCACGGGCGAAACGCTGTTCCGTGGATGCGCGACCAGCGACCATCACCATCACCTGATTTGCCGGCAATGCGGCCGTACTGTTGAGGTTCACTCCGACGTCGTCGAAGACTGGGCGCGGCGCGCTGCGTCGGAGAACGGATTCTCGCAAGTCGGTCACGTCCTAGATATCTACGGCACGTGCGCTGATTGCAAGTAATCACCTGAGCCGTTTTTGCCGATGCACCACGAAGACGATTCGCGCTGGGAGCCGTTTGCCGGGTACTCTTGGACACTGGCTGTGCAAAATTCCTTGTGCAGTCGCGGGCCTTCCCGACGTGAGTCGACGAAGGGCTGCAGACAAGAAATCTTGGGTGGCGTTCAGGCGCCACGGTAGGAGGAAACAGACATGGCTGCGACCTGTCAAGTGACCGGAGCCATTCCCGGCTTTGGGCACAACATTTCACACTCGCACCGCCGCACGAAGCGCCGGTTCGACCCGAACATTCAGAAGAAGACGTACTACGTGCCTTCGCTTCGTCGGAATGTAACACTCACCCTTTCAGCTAAGGGGATCAAGGTAATTGATGCTCGCGGCATCGAATCGGTCGTTAAAGACCTGCTCGCTCGTGGGGAGAAGATCTAATGGCAAAGCAACAGGACGTCCGTCCCATCATCAAGTTGAAATCGACGGCTGGCACCGGTTACACCTACGTGACCCGCAAGAACCGTCGTAACACCCCTGACCGTCTCGTACTCAAGAAGTATGACCCCGTCGTGCGTAAGCACGTGGAATTCCGCGAGGAGCGCTAAATGGCAAAGAAAAGCAAGATTGCTCGGAATGAGCAGCGCAAAGTAATCGTCGAACGCTACGCAGCGAAGCGACTCGAACTCAAGAAGGCTCTGGTAGACCCGAAAGGCACCGACGAGAGTCGCGAAGCCGCACGCATCGGACTGCAGAAGCTTCCGCGTAATGCATCACCGGTTCGTGTGCGGAGCCGCGACGCGATTGACGGCCGTCCCCGCGGTGTACTCACGAAATTCGGCATCTCGCGTGTCCGATTCCGTGAAATGGCACACCACGGTGAATTGCCGGGTATTCGTAAGTCAAGCTGGTAACTTTTAGGGCAGGTCAGCCACCCGGTTGATCTGAGACGGGCCGTGAGGCTCCACTCGTTCCCATAAACAGGTCCAGGAGGACACCATGGCTCTCAACAAGTCTGAACTCGTTGCCGCAATTGCCGGCAAGACCAACCAGTCGCCGGCAACTGTCGGCGGCATCATTGACGCAATGTTCGAGGTTGTCTCCGCAGAGGTCGCCAAGGGCGAGAAGGTCAGCGTTCCCGGCTGGATCTCGTTCGAGCGCACCGCTCGCGCAGCACGCCAGGGTCGCAACCCACAGACGGGTGCAACCATTCAGATTGCCGCCAGCAACTCCGTCAAGGTTTCCGCTGGAAGCAAGCTGAAGGCAGCTGTCAAGAAGTAAGTCACTTACTCTGAACGAAAGCCGCCCCAATCGGGGCGGCTTTCGTCATTTAGCCGGTCTGCTCGTGTTCGCGTGGTGCGTAGGCTGGAACGCGTGAACATCGTCGCGCGCGTGGGCCTTCCCGTGCTTCTGCTTGCGACGGGAGCCGCTGGCTTAGCCGTCGCGTTTGCCGTCGGTGGTGCGTTGAACTACACCGCGGGCAACGTTGACGTTACGGTTTCGCTGTCGGTGTCCACCATGATTCTGTATTTGAGTGCTTCCGTTCTGATCGGGGCATTGACCGTCGCATTGTGGGCGATTCCTGCCAATACAGATGCCTACCGGCGTGCGCTAGACATTGCCGCTCTGGGCGGCGTCGTGGCAACGCTGAGCTCCGCATCGTCTGCCCTGCTCGTGTTCATGAACGTCAGCCAGAACCCCTTTGAAGCTAGTGATTCCTTCGGTCAGCAATTGGGCTTCTTCTTGACTCAAGTTGGGCTGGGGCAGGCGTGGCTCGTCGTTGTCTTGTGTGCGGCGAGCGCCACCGTGTTGGCCTTTGCCGTAACGAATCAAACAGCCCTGTTTTTTGTCGGACTGCTCTCGCTCGGCACCCTCGTCCCGCTGGCCTTGCAGGGTCATGCCGCGGGCAGCGCCGACCACGCCCTTGCAACGAACTCGCTGCTTCTGCACGTGGTTTTCGCGGCCGTGTGGCTCGGCGGTTTGATTGCGCTCACACTTGTGTCGTGGCGACTTGCTCCGGATGAGCGCCTCGCCGTGTTCCGCAGATACTCCACGCTCGCGTTGATTGCGTTTATCGTCGTGGCCGGTTCGGGGGCCATCAACGCCTGGGTTCGACTGGGTTCCTGGAGTGCCGTGGGAACACCATACGGAACCGTGGTCGTGCTCAAGGTGATTGCCCTGGGACTTCTTGGCCTATTCGGAGCATGGCAGCGCGGTTTCTTCCTCGCTGGAAAGCGGCGCTCATTCACCTGGTTCATAGCGCTCGAACTGGCCGTGATGGGCGCGGCGATGGGGCTCGCGGGGGGATTGTCGCGAACGCCCACGCCCGTTTCAGACGATGTGTCGGCGAATCCCACTCCGGCTCAGATTCTCACCGGGGAAGTTCTCCCACCGCCCCTGGACATGACCACGTACTTCACCATGGTGCGAATTGATCCCATTTGGCTGGCCGTTTGCTTGTTCGGCATATTCTTTTACCTTGCCGGCTACGTTCGGTTGCGCCGACGCGGCGACACATGGCCGATTTTGCGCGTGCTCTTTTGGGTGGTCGGCATGCTCGCCCTGTTGTGGATCACGAATGGTGCGGTCAACGCCTACGAACACGTGTTGTTCAGCCAACACATGCTCGCCCACATGGCACTAGGCATGATTGTGCCCATTCTGTTGGTACCCGCAGCGCCGGTTACGCTGGCGCTGCGTGCAATTGCGAAGCGCACAGATGGCAGCCGGGGCGCGCGCGAGTGGATTCTGATCGCCGTGCACTCGCGGTACGCGCGCCTGATTTCAAACCCGATTTTTGCGACCGTCAACTTCGTCGGCTCTCTCTGGCTCTTCTACTACACGGGCATACTCCGCTGGGCAATCACCGATCACATCGGGCACGAATGGATGATCGTCCACTTCTTGCTCGCTGGCTATCTTTTCGTGCAGAGCTTGATCGGAATCGACCCCGGGGTGAATCGGTTGCCGTACCCGTTCCGATTGGTTCAGCTTCTCATCGCGATGACGGTGCACGCGTTCTTCGGGCTCATTCTCATGAGCGGAACGGCTCTCCTCGTGGCGGACTGGTATGGCGCCATGGGGCGTACCTGGGGGCCAACTCCGCTGGAAGATCAGGCCAGCGGAGGAGCAATCGCCTGGAGCCTCGGGGAGATTCCGAACGCGATTCTCGCGACCGTAATCGGAATTCAGTGGAGCCGAAACGACGCAAAGGTGGCGAAACGCTTGGATCGCCAAGCAGACCGTTCAGACGACGCTGAGCTTGATGCGTACAACGAGATGCTGCAGAAGATTTCGCATAAATCCCGATAGTTAGCTGGACTCAGTGTCGATTCTCCGAATCAGTACCGCGATGTCTCCGGAGGCCGACAACCCGACAGTTCCGCCAATGGTGAGTGGAATATCTTCGTGGACACTTGTGACAGAGCCATCAAAGAGCGATTGGATTTCCGCATCGAACGTCACCGCCATCGTGGCTGGTGATATCTCCCAACCGGACTCACCGGCAACAAGAGAAACCTTCGGGTAGGCGCTGATGCCCCAGGTCGGCTCACCGACAACGCGGTTCTGAATGCTCACACCAAACACGCATCCCGATGGCAAGAGCACTTTCTGTTTTGCGCACTTGTCAAAGTAGTTGTCCACTTCTTTTTGAACGCGAGCATTGAAATCGGCCGTGGGAGAAGCCGTCAATGTGACGTCAGATTTCTGGCCGGGGAGCACGTCGACAATTTGCACCTCAGAGGTGAGCGCGCGTGAGTCGATTGCGAGCGAGTAGGAACTCGGCGCCAAGACAGGGAAAGAGTAAGCAGCTACGAAGTCGCTCGACGCGAGGGAATCATCTACGGAAACCACATCGATGGGCCCGAAGTCGTTGATGCTGAAGAACGTTGCATGCTCCGTGGTGACTCGGAGCTCACCTAGCGGCGACGACACAAACTCCCATTGAGCGAATGAGCCCATGAACGAGCTCGTCTCACGCACATCGAACCGAACCGGACCCGTCGCGAGGGATGTCGTGGCGGTCACTCGGTGAATGGGTGTCCCGGAGGAGCCCGGGAAAACCTCATCAGAAACGATGCGAAAAAGCGCAGCGGAGTTTTGCTCCGAGAGGGCGGATCCGGTGAGCAGCACCGCATCCGGCGACTGGAGGAAAGCCTCGCGGTCAACATTGGCGGGAAGAACACCCGGCATCGAGAGGGCAGAGGCGGCGTCTCTGCGCAGCAACGAATCGAGGTAACTCGACACAAAGCCTCGTGCACTGAAAACGTCGCGACTCAACGCCAAGCTGGCGGTGATGGCGGACCCCAACAGCAATGTCGCTATCGCAATAATCGCGACTAACTCGCGCGTCGATGGGCGACGGAATCGCTGCACCTCTTCACGGGGACTCACGAGCGCAATCTTATAGACCTTCACCGTGTGGACGGCGACTCCGTGACGCACCGCGCACTTACACTGGGTACTTCGCGCGCAGAACTGGAGGCCTGATGAAAGAGACGCTTTCACCAGAGCAGCAAGACCTGTTCGACCGCATGGAGAGCACAAATGCTCACATGTTCATCACCGGTCGCGCGGGTACGGGCAAATCGCACTTGCTGCGCTACTTCACGCAACACACCGAGAAGAAGGTTGCCGTGTGTGCCCCCACGGGCGTCGCCGCGTTGAACGTGGAAGGACAGACGATTCACTCGCTGTTCTTCTTGCCCATTGGGCTGATCGGAAAGCAGGATTTGACCATATCCGCGGTTCGACGCAAGATGATGCAGTCAATTGAGACACTCATCATCGATGAGATTTCCATGGTGAATGCCGATGTCATGGATGGCATCGATCGCGTGCTTCGCGAGGCCCGTCACCGCCGGCGGGAGCCATTCGGTGGCGTGCAAGTGCTCATGTTCGGCGACCCGTATCAGTTGGCTCCAGTGCCACCTCGAACCGTCGAAGAAAAGCAGTACTTTGCCGACCACTACCGGTCGACGTGGTTCTTTGATGCGAACGTGTGGAACGAGACGGCTCTGGCGAGCCACGAACTCAACGAGATTCATCGCCAACGTGACGACGAATTCAAGCGGATGCTCAACGCCGTTCGACACGGCCGTGTCGACGAGGAAATCGGTTCCTCATTGAATCAAGCCGGCCTTCGGCCCGTTTCTGACCCTGACATCATCACGCTGTGCACGACCAACGACATGGTGAACCGGATCAACGCAGAACGATTAGCGAAACTCGGTGGCCGCCCGTTGACGGCCGAAGCCGACATAAATGGGGATTTCAAGGCGAATTCGTTTCCGGCAGAGCCAAACCTTGTTCTGAAAGTTGGCGCCCGAGTTATGTTTTTGCGCAATGATTCTGAGCAGCGCTGGGTGAACGGCACGATGGGCACAGTCAGTCACCTGGGCGAAAAAATCAAGGTTATTGTCGAAGATCGATTCGGTGATGATCACGAATATGAGGTGGAGCCCGCAACGTGGGAGCAGTACCAATACGCCTATAACAACGAGACCAAAGAGCTGACCCGCGATGTTGTCGCGGAATTCACCCAATTCCCACTTCGATTGGCATGGGCCGTAACCATTCACAAGTCTCAGGGGCAGACCTACGACCAAGCGCTGATTGACTTGGGAGCCCGGTCGTTCGCCCCGGGCCAAACGTACGTCGCGTTGAGTCGCATCACCTCACTTGAGGGCCTTTACCTCACGCGGGGACTTCGACCATCCGACGTGATTGTTGACTCAGACGTTGAACGCTTCATGGCCGCGGTCACGGGTGAAGAATTCGTCAGCGTTCCGTCCGACGGGCTCCCGTTCTAGTCATCGACGATTACGAGGAGACCTCGGTACCGCGGGGCGTCTCAGTAGACTTATCGCCATGCTTCTCTCTGACCGCGATATTCGTGCCGAACTTGAATCAGGCCGCGTTGCTCTAGACCCGTTCGACGCGACGATGATTCAACCGTCCAGTATTGACGTTCGAATAGATCGATACTTTCGACTCTTTGACAATCACAAGTACCCGTTCATTGATCCTGCTGAAGACCAACCTGACTTGACTCGTCTGATCGAAGTTGCGCCCAATGAGCCATTCATTTTGCACCCGGGCGAGTTCGTGCTCGGAGCAACCTACGAACAGGTCACGCTGCCAGACGACGTGGCTGCGCGCCTTGAAGGAAAGAGTTCACTCGGTCGCCTCGGCCTTCTGACGCACTCCACTGCTGGTTTCATCGACCCGGGCTTCAGCGGCCACGTCACACTCGAACTTTCCAACATGGCGACCCTCCCAATCAAGCTGTGGCCGGGCATGAAGATTGGGCAACTCTGCTTCTTCAGGCTCTCCTCACCGTCGGAGAAGCCCTACGGGTCGGCGGAGTACAAGTCGCGCTACCACGGACAACGGGGGCCAACGGCATCCCGCTCGTTCTTGAACTTTCACCACACTGACGTCAGCGTGACGGACGCCGGGGCACTCGGCGGCTAAATCGCGTGGCGGGAGGTGCCCGCGCAACTCACTCTGAGTGAGCGATGAGCTCGCCTCGCGTCGCAAGGGCGGGCAATTGCAATGTCAGCCAGGGACTAAATGCCCACGGAGTTCGTTCGACGGCACTCAAGAGATCGTGTGCGTTCACCCACGCAAACTCGGCAACTTCGTCATCGGCCGGCGCCGGGGTGATCGACGTCGTCGCGAAGTAGACAGGGCAAATCTCGTTCTCGACGATTCCGGAGGCGTCGACGGCACGGTATCGAAAATCAGGAAGCACCTCGCGAAGTCCGCCCACGGAGATGCCCAGCTCGCGTTCGGCCCGACGAACCACGGCGTCAGCGATGTCCTCTCCGGGGCCGGGATGACCGCAAAACGAGTTGGTCCAAACGCCAGGCCACGCCTTCTTCGACAGCGCTCGCCGGGTGACGAGAAGCAGGCCGTCGTCGTTGAAAACGTGACACGAAAATGCCAAGTGCAGAGGGGTTTCCGTCGTGTGCACGGTGGCCTTGTCGTGGTGGCCGATGGGGGTTCCGTGGTCGTCAAGCAGAACGACATACTCGGTTGAGTCGGTGTTCATCGCTCGCGGGTAGTCCTTCACGGTTAGGGTGGGAATGTGCCTGTTCAGCCTACCTACGACGCCCGCGCATGAGTCGTCAGACAGACCTTTATGACCGCGTGGCTCAGGCGAGTGCAACCCTGGTCATTCGGGAGTATTCGACATCTTTTTCTATGGCTACCCGGCTGCTCGGACCAAATGTGCGCCAGGACGTGGAGAACGTCTATGGGCTCGTTCGAGTCGCTGACGAAATCGTCGACGGCGTAGCGTCCGACGCCGGGCTCGCTCCCGCTGAGGTGCGAGTGCAGCTGGATGCGCTTGAAGCAGACACCGAACAGGCGATGCTGTCGGGTTACAGCACGAACCTGATTGTGCACGCGTTTGCTCTCACGGCACGTCGGTGCGATATCTCTACCGATCTCACGCGGCCCTTCTTTGCCTCAATGCGGGCCGACGTGACCGAGTCAACGCACGATGCGCAGTCGTTCACTGATTACGTTTACGGGTCGGCCGAGGTCATCGGGTTGATGTGTCTCCAGGCCTTCGTGCGCGAGCTTTCTGTGACTCCGGATGCCCACGCAGAGTTTGTGCGAGGAGCACGCGCTCTGGGCGCCGCATTCCAGAAGGTGAACTTTCTTCGCGACCTGTCGGCGGATTTCGACCACCTCGGGCGAAGCTATTTTCCGGGGGTCAATCTCGAGAAGCTGACCGACGAAGACAAACTCGGTCTCGTGCGAGATATCGATGACGACCTCGAACTGGCGCGTTCCATTGTGCCGAATTTGCCGAGGTCGAGTCGCCGCGCTGTGGCACTCGCCCTGAGCCTATTTGCTCAGTTAAACCGCCAAATTGAACGCACGCCAGCTCGCGTGCTTCGCACGAAGCGCATCAGCGTTTCGGCGCCAACCAAGGTGTGGCTCGCGCTGCGCGCGATATGGGGTGGAATCTAACCATGAAGAAAGTAATTGTTATTGGCGGAGGAATCGCAGGGCTCGCTTCGTCAGCATTGCTCGCGCGTGACGGCTACGACGTCACACTGCTCGAAGCTAACCCCACCGTGGGTGGCCGAGCAGGTTCGTGGGAGAAGGATGGCTTTCGGTTCGACACCGGCCCATCGTGGTACCTGATGCCCGAGGTGTTTGACCACTTCTATCGACTCCTGGGCACGTCGAGCAACGACCAGATTTCGCTGTCAAAGCTGGATCCGGGATATCGCGTTCTCTTCGAAGAGGACAAAACGTTCCCCGCCACTCCGGTTGACATTCGCGCAGATCGCGAAGCCAATCTGGCGCTCTTTGAGCAGCTCGAACCGGGCAGCCGGCCCAAGATGGAGCGCTATCTGGAGTCGGCACGCGATACGTATGAAATCGCCAAGAGGCGCTTTCTTTACACGTCGTTCGCAAAGTTGACTCCGTTGCTTCGGGCTGACGTTCTGAGCCGAACGGGCAAGCTCACGCGACTTCTTCGTGAGTCGTTGGCTGACTTCGCGGGCCGCCATGTGCGCGACCCTCGACTGCGCCAGATTCTGGGATACCCCGCGGTTTTTCTCGGCTCATCACCGTTCATCACCCCGAGCATGTATCACCTGATGAGCTATCTCGACCTTGAGGACGGCGTGCTCTACGCACAGGGTGGTTTCCACCGCGTTATTGAGACGATCGAAGCCCTCGCTCGAGCCGAAGGGGTTGAGATCATCACGAGTGCGCCCGTTACGCGCATCCGCACGAGCGTGAATACGGCCAACAGCAAAATGCGCGCGAGTGCTGCGGGCGTCGACTACGACAAGGGCGGCAAGAAGCTGAGCATGGACGCAGACGTGGTCGTGTCTGCGGCGGATCTTCACTTTTCGGAGACGAAGCTGCTGCCCGAAAATCTGCAGACCTACAACCAGAAGTGGTGGGATAAGCGTGTTCCCGGACCGAGTGCTGTTCTCGTCTATCTCGGCGTGAAGGGCAAGCTCCCCGAACTCATCCACCACAACCTCTTGTTTACGAGCGACTGGAACGACAACTTCGGCCGCATCTTCAACGAGCCGACGTCGATCCCGGATCCGGCATCAATCTACGTATGTAAGCCGAGTGAGACCGATGCACAGGTCGCACCCGAGGGCGACGAGAACATCTTCATTCTTGTGCCTGTGCCCGCCGACCCCACCATCGGCCGCGGCGGCATCAATGGCAAGGGCGACAAGCGCGTTGAACAAGTTGCCGACTTGGTTATCGCGCAGATTGCTGAATGGGCCGGTATCCCTGACCTGGCTAAGCGCATCGTGGTTCGACGCACGGTTGGCCCTGCCGACTTCGCCTCGGACTTGAATGCGTGGCGGGGAACGGCCCTCGGGCCGAGCCACGTTCTCTCACAGAGCGCCTTCTTTCGCGCCGGGAACATCAGCAAGAAGGTCGCGGGGCTCTACTACGTAGGCGGGTCCACGATTCCCGGCATCGGCCTGCCCATGTGCCTCATCAGCGCGGAAGTACTCGTCAAGCGGCTGCGCGGTGACACGTCCACCGAGCCGCTACCCGAGCCGCTGTTCCCCACGGTCGACCGATGAGCTTTGGTTACCTGATTGCGCTCGGCATTTCACTCGCCGGCATGGTGATGCTCGATCGGCGTCACCGATTGAGTTTCTGGGCGGATGCGCGTCGCTCCTCCATCGTGCTCATCACGGGTGTGGCGTTTCTGTTCGTTTGGGACCTCGCCGGCGTTGCCAACGGCATCTTTTTCAGAGGAGAAACACCGTGGATGACCGGAGTGCTTGTCGCGCCGGAAGTCCCGCTTGAAGAGGTTTTCTTTTTGACGTTGTTGACCTATCTCACGCTCAACGTCTTTGGGGCAATTCGTCGCGGGCGAAAGGCAGCGCAATGAATTACGTCGCCCTGAACGCCATTTTTCTCTCCATTGTGGCGGTGCTGCTCATCGCGACAGTTCTCGTGGTCAAGCGCCGATTCCCGTGGCGAGCTTCCGTGCTCACGCTCGGCGTGGTGCTCGTGCTCACAGCAATTTTCGACAACGTGATGATTGGCGTCGGTCTTGTCGCCTACGACGAATCACTGTTGTCGGGTCTCTTCATTGGAATTGCCCCTCTTGAGGACTTCGCCTACACGCTGGCAATCGCCGCGATTGTTCCGTGCGTGTGGATGCTCACCGAGAGGCGTTCAAAATAGTGAAGCTGCTTCGCACGCTATTTGTGTCATCTCGCCCGCTCTCGTGGGTAAATACAGCGTTTCCTTTTGCGGCCGCCTACTTCATGACAACTCACACGGTGGACGCCGTGCTTGTCGTGGGCACGGTGTTCTTTCTCATTCCCTTCAACCTTGCGATGTATGGCATCAACGATGTTTTTGACTACGAGTCGGATCTGCGCAACCCGCGCAAAGGGGGTGTGGAGGGAGCGGTGCTTGCTCGGGAACTGCACAAGCCTGTTCTCTGGGCAGTCGCGATTACCACGATTCCGTTCATCGTGTATCTCGTTATTGTCGGCAATCCCCCGTCGTGGATTGTGCTGGCCGTCAGCCTGTTCAGCGTCGTCGCGTATTCGGCCAAGGGCTTTCGATTCAAGGAAGTGCCGTTTCTCGATTCAGTGACATCGAGCCTGCACTTTGTGAGCCCCGCGATTTACGGTCTGGTTCTCGCCGGTGCGACATTTACCCCGTCTCTGTGTCTTATTCTCGGCGCGTTCTTCTTGTGGGGTACGGCTTCGCACGCCTTCGGTGCAGTGCAAGACATTCGTGCGGATCGCGAAGGCGGACTTGCTTCCATCGCCACCGCGCTCGGTGCGCGGGCGACGACCCGCTTGGCTATTGCCGAGTATCTGGCAGCGGGACTCCTGCTGGCGCTGGCTGCTGCGTTTGCCGGAAGCGAATCCTGGCTGCTGCTGTACGCGGCCCTTTTCTGCCTGCCCTACGTCGCAATGTGTTGGCCATTCCGTTCGTTGCCCGACAGCGAGTGTGAACGCGCAAACGGGGGATGGCGCTTCTTTCTCGCTATCAACTTCGTCGTCGGTTTTGGCCTCTGCATGTTGATTCTGCAACGGACCGCGTAGCCAGCCAGCCAGCCAGCCAGCCAGCCGGCCGGCAGGGCAGCTAGCGCTTTGCGGTGAACTGCGGACGGATCGGAATCATCAACAACAGACCGATCAAAAGCACAAACACGATGGCCAAGATGCCGAATGCGTCTCCGCCGAGCAGCCCGGCCATGACCGCAAAGAGCAAGCCCGTGAGCCAGCTCAGTCCGCGCCCGGTGGTCGCGTAGAGCCCGTAGAGCTCGCCTTCCTTGCCCGGCTTGGTCAGACGACCCAAGAAGGACCTACTCGATGATTGGGTTGGGCCCACGAACAGGCTGAGAAGAAGTCCGCCAATCCAGAACGTGATTTGGCCCATGTCCCTAAAGAAGAAGACGAAGAGACCGGCGACAATGAGTCCGCACAGCGAGACCATGATGATGGCTTTCGGCCCGAACTTGTCTTCGAGTGCGCCACCAATGAACACACCGATTCCGCCCACGATGTTGGCGGCGATGCCGAAGAACATGATGCTGGTGAAGTCGAACCCAAAGACGGTGGCAGCGATAACAGCGCCCAGAGTGAAGACGGCCGCGAGGCCATCCCGAAAGATTGCACTTGCAATCAAGAAGCTGAACGTCGGCAGGTCTTCGCGGTACAGGCGCGCGATGTCTTTGAAGAGCTTGCCGTAGGAGGCAAAAATGCTCAGCTTCTTTCGCGCACTACCCGCAGGCTTCTTTGGCGCGATGAAGAAGGCGGGCAAAGCAAAGAGAATCGCCCAGACCCCAGCAAATGCGAAGGAGAGCCGCACGTTGAGGGCGTTGTCTGGGGTGATGCCGAGAAGCCCGGTCTCACCGCTGAGTCCGATGAACAACACGAGCACGACGAGGAGCGCCACGATTCCACCGATGTATCCGAGGCCCCAACCGAAACCGGAGACTCGACCGATGTTTTTCGATGTCGTGATTCGCACGAGCACGGTGTTGTAGTTCACGAAAGCAAACTCATAGAACACGTTCGCAACCACGTAGAGAATCAAGCCGATGATCCAGAACGAGGGGTTCGGCGCTATGGCCGCGAGACCAATCGTTGCCACCCCGACGACGACGGTGTTCGTCGCGAGCCAGGCGCGCAAACCACCCGACGCATCAGCGCGTTGACCGATGATGGGTGCGGCGATGGCAACGATAAAGCCAGCGACCACGAACGACCACTGGAAACCCGAAGAGAGGTCTCCTTCGGTGTTGGGGTATCCCGACTTGTTCAGAAACAGCTCGTTCACGATGTAGAGCGGGAACAC